>NZ_JARWQD010000218.1 GCF_029869545.1 Nocardia wallacei
CCTCAAAAGCTTTCGACGTCCGGCAGCCCCGGTGCCGCGCAGAAGAAGCGGCCCGCCGAGCCGACCCAGCCCCACCTACAAGCCCCCTGGGAGAAGGAGGAGCGCACCCGGTAGTACATTTAGCCGCCCCCAAAATCGCTCCCCCCGCCGGGCGGCCCGGGCGCCGCGCCGAGGATGCGGCCCGCCGTGCGGTCCCAGGCCGTCGTCCAGGCGCCGTCGGTGAAGGCGGAGCGCAGCGCGTCGTCGATGAAGCGCACGAGATCCTCACGCCCCCTGGCGATCCCGATGCCGTAGGGCTCCTGGGTGAAGGTGCCGGGGACCAGCTCGAAGGCGTCGGGGTCGAGACTGCGCAGGCCGCCGAGGATGGTGTTGTCGGTGGTCATGGCCACCACCTGGCCGTTCTTCAACGCCTCGGCGCACTTGCTGTAGGAGTCGAAGAGTACGACGTTGGCGCCCGGTACCCGGTTGCGCATGTTGGTGGACGAGGCCGATCCCTCCACCGCGCAGACGTTCCTGCCGGACAGGTCGTCCGGGGTGGTGACCTTCGCCGGATTGCCGTGGCGCACCATGAGCGACTGTCCCGCAATGTAATACGGCCCCGCGAAGTTGATGATCTCCTTGCGCTTGTCGTTGATGGTGTAGGTGGCGATCACGGCGTCGACGCGGCCCTGCTGCAGGAACGGCTCCCGGTTGGCCGAGACGGTCTCCACCCATTCGATCCGGTTGGCCGGGATGCCGAGCCGGGCGGCGATGAGCTTGCCCATCTCGGCGTCGAACCCCTCCGGGCGGCCGGTCACCGGGTTCTTCAGGCCGAACAGCGGCTGGTCGAATTTCGTGCCGATGGTGATCTTCTGGGCGTCGTGCAGCCGCTGCATCGTCGATCCGGCCGGGAAGCGGGCATCGGTGTCCACCGGCGGGCCGGAATTGGACAGATCGATCGGCGGCGCGCCGGAATCGCAGGCGGCGGCGAGGGTTACCGCCGTCACGCCAAGCAGTACCGCCGCGAGGCGGGCGAGTCTTCTCATCACAGGTTTCCTGAAATGTGTTGCGGTGGTGGATGTTCGGCCGTCAGTGCTGCAGGACGCGGGCGAGGAAGTCCTTGGCGCGGTCGCTGGTGGGCGCGGTGAAGAACTGCTCGGGAGTGGCCTGTTCGGCGATGACGCCGTCGGCCAGGAACAGCACGCGATCGGCGGTGGCGCGGGCGAAGCCCATCTCGTGGGTGACGACCACCATCGTCATACCCTCGCTCGCGAGGGCTCTCATGACGTCGAGCACCTCGCTGACCATTTCCGGGTCGAGGGCGCTGGTGGGCTCGTCGAACAGCATCACCTCCGGCTCCATGGCCAGCCCGCGGGCGATGGCGACGCGCTGCTGCTGCCCGCCGGACAGCTGCGGCGGATAGGCATCGGCCTTGTGCGCCAGTTCGACTCGCTCCA
Organism: Nocardia wallacei; assembly: GCF_029869545.1. Taxonomy (GTDB): domain Bacteria; phylum Actinomycetota; class Actinomycetes; order Mycobacteriales; family Mycobacteriaceae; genus Nocardia; species Nocardia wallacei_A. The sequence continues at coordinate 1,437 of NZ_JARWQD010000218.1, forward strand.
GCAGTGCCCGTGCCCGCGCCTCGGCATCGGCGCGGGAGAGCTTGCGGATGCGCATCGGCGAGAAGGTGATGTTCTGCAGCACGGTCATGTGCGGGAACAGGTTGAACGACTGGAACACCATCCCGATGTCGGCCCGCACCTTCTTCAGCGCGCCGCCGGAGGCGGGTAGCGGCTCGCCGCGAAAGGTGATGGTGCCGCCGCTGATGGTCTCCAGCCGGTTGATGGTCCGGCACAGCGTGGACTTGCCGGAACCGGACGGGCCGATCACCACGACGACCTCGCCCTTGGCGATATCCAGGTCGATGTCGCGTAGCACGGTGACGGTGCCGAAGGTCTTGGTGACGCCGCGCATCGAGATCAGCGGGGCGGCGGGGGAGGGTTCGGTCGACGCCGCGGCGTCGGTGAGCGATGTGGTTGTCATGAGCAATCCAGTCTCAGCGGATGGTCGTGTGAGGTAGCTAACAACACTCGAGCGGTGGATGCAAGTGGAATTGCATAACTTCGTGAGAATGCAATTCTGATTACGTAGCCTGGTGGCTACGTTCCGGGTGCCGAACCGCGAGGGAGAATGAACGCCGTGACCGATCAGGGACCGCAGACGTTCGACGAACTGGTGGCCGAGCTGCGCGCGCGGCACGACTCGCTGTCGCAGGCGCACCGCAAGCTCGCGGAGCGGGTGATGGCCGACCCGGAGGCCGTCGCGTTCATGACCGTGTCGGAGTTGGCGGGGGCGGTCGGGGTGAACGAGGCGACGGTCGTCCGCTTCGCGAATGCCTTGGGGCTCAAGGGATATCCGGGACTGACCCGCCTGTGCCGGGAGCGGCTGCAGGAACAGGCGCAGCTGCTGCGGCGGTTCGACAATCTGGAGCGGCTACCCGCCGAGGGCGGCGGACTGCTGAACCGCACCCTCGGCTTCGATCAGGCCAATATCGCCCGCACCTTCGCCCGCATCGACGACGGCACCTGGGAGTCGGCGGTGCGGCACCTGGCCGAGGCGCCGCGGGTGCACGTGATGGGGCTGCGCAAATGCCATGCCCCGGCCTATCTCCTGGCCTATCTGCTGGGCATGGTGCGCGAGGAGGTCGCGCTGGTGACGGCAACGGCCGGTGCGCTCACCGACGATCTGCGCGGCGTGCGCGAGGGAGATTGCTTCGTGGCCATGTCGATTCACCGCTACATGGCCGACACCGTGCGCGGCGCGGCATGGGCGCGGTCGGTCGGCGCGCATGTCGTTGCGCTGACCGACAATCCGGGGTCGCCGCTGGCCGCCACCGCCGGGGACTGCTTCTTCGTCGATGCGACGAGCCCCTCGGTGCTGCGGTCGATGACCGCGTTCACCTCGCTGGTGCAGGCGCTCACCGCGGGGGTGGCGAAGTCGCACGGGCGCGAGGCCCGCGCCTCACTGCTGCAGGAGGAGCGGCTGCTCAGCGACTTCCACGTCTACACAACGGATTCGGGCCGGTAGCCCCGGCGCGGTCAGCCCTTGCGGTCGACCGCGACCCAGGCCGTCAGTGCGACGGCCCCCGACACCGCCGCCACCGACGGCCAGCTGCCGATCTTCTTCGCCAGCGGGTGTGACAGGCCCATCGCGCCGACCGACAGCCCGGTCAGCGCCGCGGCCCCGGCCGTTCCGACGGACTTGCGCCAGCGCGGCACCGCGGCCGCCGTCGCCGCCGCGAACACCACGCCGCCGAGCTGCCGCTGCCTGGTCGCCTGCGCGAGAGCGAAGCCACCGGTGAGGCCGCCCGCCGCGAGCAGCGCCGTAGGAATCCGAGCCATCGTCACACCTCCAACACACGTGCCCGGAGCGGGCATCTCGACAGTAACTCGCGCCCGGGGGCGCCGGGCCCGCGGGTCATCGGCATCACAAATCTCGCCGGACCAGGGCGGTCGAGGTGGGGGCGAACCACGTGGCGTAGAACGCGGTGACCAGAACCGCGAAGGCGCCGAGGAGCGCGATACCGACGGGGATCGGATGCCGCGCCATCTCGGGTGCGAGGTAACGGGTGCACAGCAGCACCGCGGTGAACGTCGCGATGCCCAGCGCCACCAGGCCCGACCGCGCCCGGTCCCAGCCGCGTTCGGGATCGCGCAGAACGGATTCGATGGTCAGGCACAGCGTGGCGCCCACGATGAGGTCGATGCCGTAGTGGGCGCCGAAACCCAGTGTCGCGGCGAGGGTTCCGGCCAGCCAGAACGCCCCGCCCCAGCGCAGCCAGCGCGGTCCGCGCCGGGAGTGGATGAACAGCGACAGCGCCCAGGCCGTGTGCAGCGAGGGCATGCAGTTGCGCGGCGTGATGCCGTCGAAGCTCAGCGGTTCGATCGAGGTCGACAGCGGCGGAACGATATTCGGCCAGACATCGGCCAGCTCCATGCCGTGCCCCTGCGGCCCGTACGCCAGGATCGGTCCCACCACCGGGAAGACCACATAGAACAGCGGCCCGATGAGGCCGATCGCCAGGAACGTCCGCACCAGGTAGTGCCGCGGCCACGCGCCGCGGGTCACGCCGCGCAGCTGCCAGACCGCGACGACGATCGCCGCGACCGGAAGTTCGAAGTACACCCAGCGCAGGATCGCCGACACCACCGGCCCGGCCGCCTCGAGCGCCTGCCCGGCCAGCCACGACGGGTTGCCGAGGGCCCGATCGGCCTGTTGCACAAAGGGATCGAGGACCTGCGGCGTCGCCCAGGCGGTGACGTCCAGCCAGATCTCGCCGACCTTGGTGGCGAGGATCAGCAGCGCACCCAGCGCGATCGTGCGCAATGCCGTGCGCTGCCGCTCGCCGGACCAGCGCACGGCCGCGAGCACCGCGAGGGCGGTCAGCACCAGCGTCGGGCCGTTGCCGACGGTGAACTTGTGGCCCTCGGCGGCCCGGACGATCACGAAGACGAGATCCAGTCCGACCGCCGCGGCCAGGGCGATCGCGCGTTCGCGCCAGGCGATTCCGACCAGCGCCAGCAGGAAACCCGCCCACGGCGTGGTCGCGGACTTCGGGATGCCCGCATAGTCGCGGAACAGGCTGGTCAACGGGCCCAGCGCATGAATGTGGGCGGCCATGAGTTCGCCCGCGACGAGCACGAGCACCGCCGCCGCGATACCGAGCCACACCGCCGTCGGCCCGTAGCGGCGAGATCGGAGTGGCAGCGCACCCGCCCGTTCGACCGGCGAGGCCGGTCTCCCCTGCGCGTCGTCGAGAAGCATTCGGACATCGTAAACAGTGCATGAACGGAGGATTTCGGGACCGTTCCGCGCTCGTGTGAGCAGGCGCGTTCGGGTCGTCCGCCGCGGGGCGTTGCGCTCAGCGGCCGCCGCTCGTTGCGTTCGTCCGCCGCCAGTGGCGATCGATCGAGCGCAGCAGCGGCGGATACACGAGCACGTAGCGGAAGGGTTTGATCGCGGCCATGTACAGCCTGCCGAGCAGGCCGTTCGGCTTCACCAGGACCGCCATCTGGCCGCGGTAGCGGCCGGGTTCGTATTCGACCCAGCCGATGTGCATGACCCCGTGCATGGTCCGGTTCGCGATCTCGCTGGCCCACTCGGTATCGGTGAGATACAGCGAGCGAAAGGGCTTGCCGCGCAGGTCGGGTCCGCGCGGTCCGGTGCGGAGATCCTCGGGTAGCCGATCGCGCATTGACGGCACGCGCGCACCCAGGCCGGAGTCGTCATCGTCCCAGCCGAGCAGCTCCCCGAGCTTCCAGCGGATCGCGAACAGCAGCCGGTAGACGACGGAGGCGTCGGAATCGTCGCCCGCGGAGATCTCCCGGATCAGCAGGGGGAGGTCGTCGGGGCCGCCGGGCGTCGGCAGCGCCCAGACGTCCTCGAGCTCGAAATCGCGGGTGAGGTCGTGAATTCGCCAGGGGCGCTCGGTGTGTGCCGTGGATGGGAGTCGCATCGGTCTCTCCGTCGGTCGGTGTTCCGGATAGTTGTAGAGCAATCCCTCTACATTTAATTGGAACATGCCTTCTAATTCCGGGGGAAGGTCGCCGCCGTATGATCCGGGCCACCGTGCGCGGCCTCGGCGAGAGTGTCCGCGCGGCGCGAGTTCCGCCACGTGACGAAGGCGGCCCCCGAGCAGATGCACGCGATCCCGGCCCAGCGCTGGATCGACAGGCCCTCGCTCAGGACGACGACCCCGGCCAGCGCCGCGACGACCGGCTCCAGGGTGAGCAGCGTGCCGACGATTCCCGCGGAAAGCCGTTGCAGCGCAGCGAGTTCGAGTGTGTACGGAATCACGGCCGACACCACGGCCACGACCGCACCCGCGACCAGGACCCCGGGCTCGAGCAGGGCGCGCCCGTTTTCCGCCGCGCCCCACGGCAGCGCCAGCAGCGCGCCCGCGCCGACGCCGAACGCGAGCACCGACCGGCTGTCGGTCAGCGATCCGGCACGTCGGGACAGCAGCAGATAGCTGCCCATCGCGGCCGCCGAGAGCAGGGCCAGCGCGATGCCCTGCCAGGCCAGTGGGCCCGACGCCGGATCGCGCACGAGCCACACACCGGCCACGACCAGCGCCACGATGCCGATATCGGCGGCGCGGCGCGAGGCGCACAGCGCCACCGTCAGCGGCCCGAGCAGTTGCAGGCTGCTGGCGACCCCGAGCGGAAGATAGTGCAGCGCAGGATAAACCAGATTCATCCCGGCGATCGCGGTGCCGAGCAGGAGCGCGGTCCGCAGCCGGGCGCCCCGGGGCACGGCGCGCGGACGGGCCAGGGCCAGCAGCACGATCGCCGCGATCGTGAGCCGCAGCGCCACGACACCGCCCGGGCCCACCTGCGCGAACAACTGCTTGCCGAGCGCCTGTCCGGTCTGTGTCGATACGGCGGCGGCCAGGACGAATACCGGTGCGGGAAGCATGTTTTCAGCGTCGGCCCGCAAAGCGTTCAGGTCCATCGAAATATTCCGTCGATAATTCTTTAGAATCAGCTACATGATCGACCTGCGCCGGATTCAGGTGCTGCGCGTGCTCGCCGACCGCGGCACGGTGGCGGCCGCGGCGGCGGCGCTGTACGTGACGCCGTCGGCCGTCTCGCAGCAGATCCGTTCGCTGGCAACCGAACTCGGTGTCGAGCTGCTGCGCCGGGAGGGTCGCAACGTGCGCCTCACCGAGGCCGCGCGGGCTCTGCTCGAACATGCCGATGCGCTGCACGAGCACTGGGAGCGGGCCCGCGCCGACGTCCTGTCCCGGGGTGCGGAGCTGGCCGGGCCGCTCCGGTTCACCGGCGTCTCCTCCGCCCTGGCCGCCGTCGCCGCGCCCGCGATGGCGCTGCTGCGCGAGCGGCACCCGGGGATCGATGCGCACGCGCGGGAGCTGGATTCCACGCGGATCTTCCGGGCGCTGCTGGTCGAGTCGGCCGATATCGCCATCGGATTCCCCACCGCCGCAACCCCTCCGATCGATGACGCCCGTTTCGAGCAGCGGGTGCTCTTCGACGACGTGCAGGATCTGCTGGTGCCGCGCGGGCACCCGCTGACCCGGCGGGCGACGGTGACGCTGCGCGACGCGGCGGGGGAGCCGTGGATCCTCGACGAGCCCGGCGGCGACACCTACGACGTGGTGATGACCTCCTGCGCGGCGGCGGGATTCACTCCGCGCGTCGTCCATCACGTCAAGGAGTGGTTCGCCGTCTCCACGTTCGTGGCACAGGGCTTCGGCGTCTGCCTGCTGCCGCGGCTCGCGCCCATCCCCGACGACCACGCGGTCGCCCGGATCCCCTTGCGCGGCAGCCCGATTCCGGCCCGCACCATCATCGGCGGCATCCGCCGCGGCACCGGCGGCAACCCGTTGATCGCGGCGGGCCTGGCGGCCGTCGCGGAGGTCGGCGCGGGTATCGCGGCCGGGGGCGGTGCCCGGTAGTCACCAGTCGTCGTCGCGCCCGCCCGGGTGCCGGTGCCGCCAGATCCCGAATACGGTGCACGACAGGGCCGCCCACGCGGCCAGCACCAGGAACGGGAACAGATGCTGGTGGTCGGCGAAGTACACCGCGGTGTGCTGGGCGTTGACGGAGGCGCCCGGCGGCAGCCACCGGCCGATGCTGCCCAGCACCGACGGGAGCAGCGGCCACGAGACCGCCCCGCCGGACGACGGATTGCCCAGCAGCACCATCAAGCCCCAGGTCGGGATCATCGCCCAGCGGCCGAACAGCGTGTTGAACATCGTGAAGATCATGCCCGAGGTGAACATGGTCAGGGCCAGGATGAACCACGACTCCACGAAGGGCAGCCGCAGCGCGCCCAGCCACCAGTCCACCACGGCCGCGATCACGAAGCCGCCCAGGATCGAGTAGGCGACGGTGTAGCCGACCCGCTCCAGCGGGTTCAGCGCCCGGGCGTGCACGCTGAGCTGAATGGCCCCGACGAATCCCACGATCACCGCCGCCAGCGTGATGTAGAAGATGGCCAGCCCGCGCGGGTCGCCCCGCTGCAGCGGATTGATGTCGGTGACCGTGACCGGTGTCGCGCTCTGCCGTCCGACAGTCACGGCAGCCTCCGAAATGGCCTGGGCCACGGACGATCCCGAGGCGCCCGAGACATCCACCGGCACGTGATCGGCCCGCCGCACGTCGATGATCGCGAAGACCTGCTGCGCCTGCACGGCCTCGTGCGCGGCACCCGGATCCTCGTACCGCAGGACGTGCAGCGAGCCGTCCAGCGCCCGATCCATGCCCGTCAGGAACGCCGCTCCCGGCTCCGACGGCGCGGGCTCGGCGACCAGCGCCACCGGAATCCGATGCGGTGTCGGATTGGCCAGGATGTAGGTGTAGGACCCCGCGAACAGGCCCGCGGCGGCGCCGAGGATGAAGACCAGCGCGGTCGCCGGGAGAAACGGCGATCGCCGGAACCGGTCCCATCTCGCGCGCCATATGGCAATCCGGCCGCTATCGGCGGTGATGTCGCTCTGAGCAGGATGTTCGGTCTCGCTCTCGGGCATACTGCCACCATAGGCGGGCTCGCGGAAGCCGTCAGGCAACCCGGCGCTGAATGGAGCGCAGCAGCCGGTAGCGGGTGAAGCCGCGGAAGGTGACGCCGCCGAACTGCTGGACCCGCTGCCATTGCGGCGTGGTGCGGGTGGACAGGTTGCCCTCCGCGAGGGCCCGCTCGTGCGCGGCGGCGGACTCCCATTCCGCGTAGTTGACCAGCGCGGTGCCGTCGAAATTCTGGTGGAAATGCGCCGAGATGTTCTCCGGTCCCGCACCGCTGGAGCCGAAGGCCTCGAAAACCCCGTCCACCCACCGCTTTCCGGATTCGGCCGTGTCCGGCTCGATATCGACGAGCACGACGCAGCCCGGTGTGCGAGTCTCACCGGGCCGAACGCCGCTGCGCAGCAACCGGAACCAGTCGTGATGGAACTCGACATCCGGATTGGCGTCCCGGAACGCCTGTGCCCCACCGAAACCCCGGACCGCGAGGTAGGCGTCGTAGGCATGTTCGGAGGTCCACTGCTTGTAGGCCATCAGGCTGCGGCCGTCCTCGCTCTCGTACAGGCTGAACGACAGCTCGCCGTCGGTGAGCTCCTCGCCCCATACCCCGGCGACCATGTCGTCGGTGAATCGCCGCATGCGTTCGGGGGAGGCGCCGCGCCAGACGTTGAGGAGTACCGCACCGGCGTCCGCGCGATCGGGGACCGGCCACTGCCCGAAGAGGTATTCGCTGCTCATGGCGCTCACGCTAGAGCGGGCGGGGCCGTCGCCGCCTCTGTCGAACGACCGGGTTCCGGCGTCAGCCGTGCCCGGCGCCGATGCTGTGCAGCACCTCGTGAATGGTCGAATCGTCGAGCTGGTTGGCGACCGCGCGGCCGACGCGCGTCGAGGTGATGTACCCGCCCTGGCGCAGCACCCGCAGCGCCTGGGATACCGAGTTCTCGGTGCGGCCGGTGGCGGCGGCGAGTTCGCTCACGGTGATGCCGGGGGAGCAGTGCAGGCAGAGCAGGATCTCCAGGCGGTTCGGGTCGGAGAGCAGGTCGAATCGGCGCGCCCAGGCACGGATATCGACGTCGCGGAGTGCGTCCTGGCCGCGCCGGACCGGTGACCCTTCCGTTGACTTCGGTTCTCCCATGGGCATCAAGGTAGCCGGATCCCTCCCCTGGCTCTATGATCTGTCCACCTGAACAGATGAACAGTTGGAAGGCTTTCGATGAGGGGACGTGCCCGGCCGCAGCGGATCGCCGGTGTCCTGGTCGCGCTCGCCGCGGCCGTCTCGGCCTGCGGTGCGCCGAATACGACCACGGACGGGTCGCTGGTGCTCGCCGACGGATTCGAGCTCGGCGGATACAACCCGATCGCCGGATACGGGGCCGCCGGTGAGGCGAAGATGTACGACGGGCTGCTGAAACTGCACGGCGGCGAGGGGCTGCCCACCCTCGATCCCGCGCTCGCCGCCGCGGCACCGTCGGCCGACCCCGAGGCCACCGAATGGACGGTCCCGCTGCGTCCGGGCGTGAAGTTCAGCGACGGCACGGATTTCGACGCCGCCGACGTGGTGGCCACCTACCGGGCGATCCTGGATCCGGTGTCGGCGTCGGAGGTGCGCTCGTCCTACGAGATGATCGAGCGCGTGGAGGCCGTCGATCCGGCCACGGTGCGGTTCACCCTGCGGTATCCGTACGCGGCGTTCCCGACCAAGATGCTCATCGGCATCGTGCCGTCGGAAGCGGTGGCCACGCCCGGCCGCGCCGCCGAATCCCCGCTCAATTCCGCGCCGATCGGCACCGGCCCGTACCGCCTGACCCGGCTGACGCCCGATCGGGCGGTCTTCGAGGCGAACGAGAACTATTGGGGCGGTGCGCCTTCGGTGAAGAAGCTGACCCTGGTGTACGTTCCCGACGACAACACCCGCGCCCAGCGCATGGCCGCGGGGGAGCTCGACGGCACCACGCTGCCGCCGCTGCTGGCCCGCACCTTCGCCGCCGACGAGTCGAAGACGGTGTCGTCCAACACCTCCGCCGACTGGCGCGGTGTCTCGCTGCCGTCCGGGCATCCGGTGACCGGTGACGCGGCGGTCCGGCGGGCGCTCAATCTCGCGGTGGATCGCCGCGCGACCATCGACAACGTCCTCGGCGGCTACGGACGCCCCGCGTCCACGCCGGTTCCGGAAGTGTATGGGGCCGCATACAATCCGCAGGCCGTCTTCGCCTACGACCGGCCCGCGGCGCAGCGGATCCTGGACGAGGCCGGGTGGCGCGAGGGCGGGGACGGTATCCGGGTCCGGGACGGCCAGCGCGCGAGTTTCACGATCGTGTACAAGTCGACCGATACGCTGCGCCGAGACCTGGCGCAGGCATTCGCCTCCGACGCCCGGCGCATCGGTATCGAGGTGAATCTCGAGGCGTTGTCGTCGGATCGGATCGCGGCGCGGGTGGACCACGACGCCGTCCTGCTCGGCGGCGGCGACGAACCCTACGATCCGGACACCCAGACCTACAAGGTCCTGCACTCGTCCTACCTGGATCCGGCCGTCGGCAGCGCCTACGACAACGCCAGCCGCCACGCCGATCCGGCGTTCGACGCGGCCCTCGACCGCGCCCGCCGCAGCACCGATCCGGCCGTCCGCGCGGCGGCGTACCGCGACCTGCAGGCCGCCTACATCGCCGACCCGAGCTACGTGTTCCTGGCCTTCCTCGATCACACCTACGTGACCCGCAGGTCCGAGTGGGTGATGTCGGGTCCCGTGCTGGAACCGCACACGCACGGCGTGGCATGGGGTCCGTGGTGGTCGCTGCAGACCTGGACCCGCAGGCCGTGACCGCGCCGAACGCACTGCGGCGCAGCCGATTCCGCGGGCGCGGCCTGCCGGGCATGGTCGGCTTGCGCCTGCTCACCCTGGTCCCGGTGCTCGCCCTGGTGTCCGCGGGCCTGTTCGCGGCCGCGGCCGTCTCGCCGTTCGATCCGCTGGTCGGCTATCTCGGCACCCGGTACGAGAGCACCGGCCAGGCCGACAAGGCCCTGTTGGCAGCGCAACTGGGCTTCGACCGCCCGTGGTACGAGCTGCTGGGCCGCTGGCTGGGCGGGGTGGCCACCGGCGATCTCGGCATGTCGCGCACCTACGGCCAACCCGTGAGTCAGGTGGTGGCCGAACGGATTCCGTGGACGATGCTGCTGGTCCTGGTCGCGCTCACGGTGGCCATGCTGACCGCGGTGGCGCTGGGCGCGTGGACCGGAATGCTGCGTGGGGGAGCGGTGGATCGACTGGTGTCCACGGTATGCGTTGTGGTGCAGGGGCTTCCGCCGTTCGTGCTGGCCCTGGCGACCATCGCGATCTTCGCGGTGGGCCTGCGCTGGCTGCCACCGGCCGGACTCACCGACGCCGGAGCCGACCCGGATGCCGCCCAGGTGATCCGGCATCTGGTGCTGCCCGCGTCGGCCCTGGCGCTGTCACAGCTGCCCTGGCTGCTGCTGGCAGTGCGGGAATCGGTGTCGCAGAACAGAACCGAGGATTTCGTCACCGGGGCCCTGGCGCGCGGCATCGACACCGGGACCGTCGCCCGCCGCCACATTCTGCCCATGTCCCTCGCGCCCTTCGTGACCGTTCTGGGTGTGCGACTGCCGGAGATCGTGGTCGGCGCGGTGCTGGTGGAGGAGATCTTCTCCTGGCCCGGCATCGCCGGTGCCTTCGTGCGGTCGGCCACCGACCTGGATATGCCGTTGCTGGCCCTGCTGACCGTCGGCACGACCTGCGCGGTCATGGTGGGCTCGCTGTGCGCCGATATCGCCTGTGTGCTGCTGGATCCGAGGGTGCGTGCCGATGGCTGAGCGCCGAGGGTGGACGGCGGTCGCGGTGCTCGCGGCGGTCGCGGCGTACGCGCTGCTGGTCCCCTGGTGCACCGGAATCGACGACCGGCTCACCGATTTCGCGATGGCCCGGCAGGCGCCGTCGGCCGGGCACTGGTTCGGTACCGATGCCGCCGGGCGGGACCTGTTCGTGCGCGTCGCCGCCGCCATCCGCGTCTCGCTGCTGGTGGCGATCGGATCCGCGATGCTGGCAACGGTTCTCGGCACGCTGGTGGGCACGCTCGCCGCGCTGGCCGGGGGCTGGACGGACCGGCTGGTCATGCGCGTGGCCGACACCACCAACGCGCTGCCGCACCTGCTGCTGGGCATCGTCATCGTGGCCCTGTTCCGCGGCAGCGTCCCCGCCGTGGTGCTGTCGATCGGGCTCACCCACTGGGTGCAGGTGGCGCGCGTCGTGCGCGCCGAGGCGCTGAGCCTGCGCGAACGCGAATACCTCAGTGCCGCCCGGCTGGCCGGTGCGAGCCGCGGTCATCTGCTGCGCCGGCATCTGCTGCCCGCCGTCGCCCCGCAGGCCGTCATCGCCGTGGTGCTGCTGCTCCCGCACGCCGTATGGCACGAATCGACGCTGTCGTTCCTCGGGTTCGGGCTCCCGCCGCACGCCGCGAGCCTGGGTACCCTGCTCGAGGAGGCGCGCGGCTCGCTGCTGCTCGGGGGATGGTGGACGCTGGCCTTCCCCGCGGGGGTCCTCGTGGTCACCACGGTGGCGGTCGCGGTCGCCGGTTCGGCGCTGCGCACCCTGCTGATACCGCCGAAGCCCACGCGGGTGGTGTCATGACCGGCACCGGCGCGGCCACGCGCGGCGGGCTCGGCATCGACTCGCTGACGGTCCGGATTCCGATGCGCCGCAACCGGATCGTGCACGCCGCCACCGAGGTGACACTCGCGGCGCCGCGCGGCGGCGTGACCGCGCTCGTCGGTGAGTCCGGTTGCGGCAAGTCGATCGTCGCGAGCGCCGTACTGGGACTGCTGCCACCCGGAGCCCTGGTCACCGGTTCGGTGGCGGTGCCCACCGGCGACGGCACCATCGATGTGCTCACCGCCGCCCGGCCCTGTCGCGGCAGGCACGTGGGCCTCGTACCACAGTCCCCCGCAACGTCTTTCACGCCGGTGCGCACGGTGGGGTCCCAGCTCGCCGAGACGATCGCCGCGCTGGGGTCCCCGCACACCTGCGCCGAACTCGCCGAGCGCGCCGGATTTCCCGCCGCGGCCCTGAACCGGTATCCGCACGAGCTGTCCGGCGGCATGGCGCAGCGGGCCGCCCTCGCGGCGGCGCTGGCCGGTGATCCGGACGTGCTGGTGGCCGACGAACCCACCTCCGGGCTCGATCGCGACCGCACCGACCGGGTGCTGCGGCTGCTGCGCGACCGCGCCGATGCCGGGGCCGCGGTCCTGCTCATCACCCACGACCTGGCCGCGCTGCTGCGCACCCGGGTCGCCGACACCGTGGCGGTCATGTACGCCTCGCACCTCGTGGAGTACGGTCCCGCGGACCCTGTGCTCGACGACCCGTGGCACGAGTACACCCGAGACCTGTTGGCGGCGTTGCCCGGCCGGGGGTTGCGACCGCTGCCGCATCCGACGCCGGAGCTGACCGATCTCGCGCCCGAGCGGTGCCCGTATCTCGGCGGTCCGACGGCCTCGGTGCCGCGGGGCGACCGCGTGATTCGCGAACGGAGCCGGTGATGCTCGCGGCCGAAGGGGTGACGGTCGGCTACGGTCGCGGCGAAACCGTCCTCGACGCGGTCGATTTCGCGGTCGAGCCGGGCAGGCTCGTCGGGCTGTCCGGCGAATCCGGTTCCGGGAAGACCACTCTCGTGCGAACGCTGGCGGGCCTGGTCACGCCGCGCTCCGGCACTGTGATCCTGGACGGGGAGCCGCTGGGGCGCGCGCCGCGGGGCGCGGTGGCCGTGGTCTTCCAGTCGCCGCGGACCGCCACCAATCCCCGCTTCACCCTGGGACGGATCATCGGCGAACCCGCCGAAATTCGCGGCGATCGGAAACCGGATCTCCGATCCCTCTGCGCCGCAGTCGGTTTGACGCCGGATCTGCTGGGCCGCCGCCCGCACGAGGTGAGCGACGGGCAGCTGCAGCGGGCCTGCGGCGCCCGCGCGCTGGTGCAACGCCCGCGCTATCTGCTGTGCGACGAGGCGACCGCCATGCTGGACGCGGCGACCACGGCGTCGATCATGCGACTGATCATGAACCGGGCGGCCGACGAGGGCATCGGCGTCCTGGTCGTGGCCCACGACGAGGATCTGCTGCGGGCCTGTTGCGACCGGGTCGAATCCCTGGCCGCTTCCTGAAGCCTTCTTCAGGCCGGTTCAGGTTGTCTTCAGCCCCTGCTTGCGATCGTTACGGCTGTCCGAGGCGTCACAGCTGACAACGAGAGGTGCGGTCAGGTCATGAACCAGACAGTGCGTATCGATGGACATCCCTATCAAGTGGTCGGGAGCGCCCCGCTATCGCTGATGTCGCGGGCCTGCTACGGCAAGTATCGCTTCACGCTGCGGCGGTTATCGGATGGTTCGCTGTGGACGGCCTTCGGTACCTGGGTCACCCCGGCGTCGGAACTGGTGAAGTCCGGCAGTCCGGCCCGCTGACCAGCAGCGACAGGCCGCCACAAAGTATTCCTTGACAAGAATATTCTTGTCAGGGAATACTTCTGCGCATGGAGCAGATCGCCTCAGCACTCGCAGACGCCGCGCGGTGGCGCATCGTGCAGCTGCTCGCCGAGCGGCCCCGGTCCGTGGGTGAACTGGCCGAGCTGACCGGGTTGCGGCAGCCGCAGACCACGAAGCACCTGCAGACCCTCGCCCGCGCCGGTCTCGTGACGGTGTTCCCGCTCGGGCAGCGCCGTGTCTACGCGGTCGAGGCGGCCCCGCTGCGGGATCTCGAGCGCGCGGTGCGCCACCTGGCCGAGACCATCGACGCGAATGCGGGCGAACGCGATGTCGTCGCCCGCTACCGCGCCGCCATCGAGGCGGAATCCGCACTCGCGCAGCGGGATCGGTGGGCCGATGGGCGCGCCTTCTCGTTCGAGCGGGTGCTGCCCGCCGCTCCCGAGGTCGTCTGGCGGCACTGGGTGGAGCCGAATCTGCTGGCGTCCTGGTGGGTTCCGCCCTCGATGGCGGTCACCGACTGTGTCCTCGAGCCGGAGCCGGGTGGTCGCGCAGTGCTCGGGTATCGCGACGCCGAGGGCCGCCGATACCGCTCCGAGGGGCGCGTCGAGCACGCGGAGCAGCCCGGACGCCTCGTATTCGGGCTCTCGGTGCTGGACGCGGGCGGGGCCGTCTCGTTCACCGGCCGCTACGCCCTGGCATTGCACGCGGTTCCGGACGGCACCCGGCTGCGGCTCGAGCTGACCATCACCGAAACGGCCGTCGAGGCGGCCCCCTACATCGCCGGGATCGAAACCGGCTGGGGGCAGGTGCTCGACAACCTCGCCGACGTCGTCGGCAAATCCTCACTGCCACAGCGCCATTCACCAGAGAAGAAGGAAGATCAGGCATGACTGTACGCATGGTCACCGCGAATATCGCCCTCACCATCGACGGACGCTACAACGGCCCCGGCGGTCCCGCGGACGCGCAGGCGATCGTCCGGTACGCGACCACCGATGTCGCGCGCAACCACATGAACCGCATCTGGCAGGACGCGACGACGGCGGTGCTCGGCCGGAAGAATGCCGAAGGGTTCCTCGGCTTCTGGCCGACCGTCGCCGCCGACGACACCGCCGACCCCCGCGATCGCGGGTACGCGAAGTGGCTGGTCGACACCGAGAAGGTGGTCTTCTCAACGACTTTGGCCGAAGCGCCCTGGGGGCGGGCCCGTATCGTGAACGCCCCCGCCGCCGAGGTCATTACCGAACTGCGGGCCACCGGCGAAGGCGACATCCTCGTCAATACCAGCCCGACCATCACCAGGGACCTGCTCGCCGCGGACCTGCTCGACCGGCTCTATCTCCTGATCACCCCCGAGATCGCGGGGGACGGGGAACGCCTGTTCGTTGAGGGCCTGCCCGGCTCGGCGTGGACGCTCACCCATCAGGAGACCGGCGAACTCGGCGAGATCGCCCTGGTCTACGACCGCACACGCTGATTCGGCGGTTCACGCCCATCTGCCGAGTTCCGGCCGCGACAGTTCGGACCACAGGACGGTGCGCGCGCCGGTGTAGTGCTGGCCGCAGCGGATGCTGGCGCGTTCGACGTATTCGGTGATCAAAGTGCCCGATCCGGCGATGAATTCGGCGTTCTCGGCGGAATCGTGCAGCTCGACGACCAAGCGGGCCGCGGACATCGCGCGCAGGCGCAGCGTCATTCGGGTCGGGTGGTCCAGGCCGCATTCCTCGATGACGGTGACGAACGAGGCGGTGAGATCGATGCGGTCGGTTCCGGCACCGGGGAGCGTATTCGGCGGCGGTAGCCCGCGGCTGCAACCGATCCCGGTGGCGATGTGTACCGCCGCCTGGGTGAGTTTGTCCGCGAGGAAGGACTTTTCGCGATCGCTGAGCGACCGCGTCGCGGCGTCGAGCGCCGCGTGGTCGCACCAGCCGATGCGCCGCAACTCGGCCAGCAGCTCGGTCATCTGTCGCCCCTTGTCCACAGCGTCAGTTGCCGCCGGGCAGGCGGCGATGGCCGGTGGTGACCTCCGCGGTGAGGTCCTCGTAGGCGACGCCCAGCTCCGCCAGCGTCTCCCAGGCGTCGAACAGGTCCCACTCCGTGGCTCCGGCGAGGGCGGCGTAGGCGCGGGCGGTGAATTCGGCGAGACGATCGATGACCGAGCCCAAGCCTTCGGTGTGCACCCGAGCGCAGCCGTGCGACGGCGGTAGCCGGTCGTGGACCCAGCAGTCGGCGCTCGCGCGCAATTCGCTACGGCGCGTGTCGATCTGCGCCACCAGCGCGGCACCCTCGGCGAGGCGCCGCTCGTGTAATTCGCCGAGTTCTTTTGCGCAGCGCAGCAGCACATGATCGCGACCGGTGTCTCCTCGGCACGCTGCGAGCATGTGATTCTTCGGCGGAAACAGTTCCACCTGTCACCCCCGCAGCCGAAATGGACGCGAATTCGGCACATGTGCAGAGTCTTTCGTCACAGGACTCGCGTCGAACATGTATTCTGATGCGGGCGGATTCGTTGGTACTTCTCGTGATTCGAGCATCGTTCCGGGCCTTCGGTCGATGTGTGTCGTAGTGGGGCGGGTCATTCCGGCAGGCTTCCTTCCTGCTCAGGTGACATGTGCTCGGGGCGATGACTCGTCCGCGATGGGAATAGAACACACCAATCAGCCAGGTTCGGGGAAGACGAAACGGGAAGCCGTATGAATTCGACGAAAAGCTCAGCACACGTGCCGAAGTTTGCACCGAAGTCTTCCCGAATCGGGAATACCAAGCGATCCGAAAGGGGAAAAATCATGGGGGACAGGGATAGCAGCATCACGCGCCGCCAACTCGGGCGGCTGCTGCGCGAGGCGCGTGAGGCGATCGGACTGACGCTCGAGGATGCCGCCCGGCTCGTGGACTGGAGCAAGAGCACCCTGCAACGGTACGAGAAGGGCGAGGTGCAGAAGATTCGGTCACTCGACCTGGAGGCGATGATCGATATCTATCGCATCGACCCGGAACATGCCGAGGCGTTGCGCGGGCTGGCCAAGCAGGCGGCCGAGAAGTCGTGGTGGCACGAGTTCGGAGACGTCATCCCGGCAAACTTCAGCGTGTTCATGGGATTGGAGTCGGCGGCCGAGAACTTGACGACCTACCAGTCGGACCTTGTTCCGGGCCTGCTGCAGACGGTGAGCTACGCGCGTGTGCTGGCTCGGCTCTCGAATCCTGATGACACGGACGAGGAGCACGAGCGTCGTATCGAGATGAAGATGCGGCGACAACGCCTGATCACGCGTAGGTTCAAGCCGACGGAGCTCACCGTGGTACTCGGTGAGACGGTGCTTCGCCGGGTGATCGGCGGTGGGTCGATCATGGCGGCTCAGCTGAAGCATCTGGCCGATATCGGCACCCGGCCCAATGTCAGCGTCCGCGTGCTGCCCTTCGCTTCGGGCATGCCGACTGGTGACTTGATCGGAACGTTCGTCATCCTCCAGTTCCCGGAGGGCAGCCGAGGTGTGCCGATCGAGCCGACGATCGTCTACGCCGAGAACTACACCGGCGACATGTACTCGGAGAAGGTGGGCATCGTGCGGCGATATACCCAAGCGTACGAACGCATTCAGCAGGTATCGTTGGACGAAGTCGCCAGCAGGGCGCTGATGCGGAAGATTGCAAGGGAGTACCAGCGTGAACGTTGATCTGTCCGGAGCTAGGTGGTTCAAGAGCAGTCGCAGTGGTGGGTCCAAGGATTGCGTCGAGGTTGCGTTCCTCGATCAGGGCTTGGTCGGTGTCCGGGACTCCAAGAATCCGTCCGGTCCGGCGTTGGTCTTCACGCCGGGTGAGTGGGATGCCTTCGCGACGGGAGTGCGGGGCGGCAAGTTCCTCGCCCCCGGCGAGTAATCGCGGCGCACCCGGCCCCGCCGAACCGAGTTCCCGAACGGCCCCCCCAACAAAAAAATTTGATTCGGGGCCGATACGACAACGACGTTGACGTTCAAGCTGATTCGGCAGAACCAGGAGGTCGCGACGGCGGCCGCGATGAGCGTGCTGAACTTCGCGCTGATCGTGGTGATCATCGCGGTCTATGTG
>NZ_JARWQD010000219.1 GCF_029869545.1 Nocardia wallacei
CGTGTTGACGAACATCCCGATCAAGCCGTCCAACTCACGCTCACCACGACCCGCCACCGGCGTACCCACCGCAATGTCACCGGTCGCCGACAACCGCGCCAGCAAAACCGCCAACGCCGCATGCACCACCATGAACAGCGACGCCCCCGAAACCTGCGCCAGCTCCACCAGCCGGGCATGGACCTGCGCATCGACCTCGAACGAATACAGCCCGCCGTACCCCGAGGCGACGGCGGGCCGGGACCGATCCGCGGGCAGATCCAGACGATCGGGCAGACCCGCGAGAGTCGAACGCCAGTAGGCCAATTGGGTCGCGGCGATCGATTCGGGATCGGCCTCGTCACCGAGCACGTCCCGCTGCCACAGCGTGTAGTCGGCGTACTGCACCGGCAGTGGCGTCCAGGCGGGCTTGGCGTGATTGCGGCGAGCGAGGAAGGCCACCAGCAGATCTCGCATGAACGGAGCGATGGACGCGCCGTCGGCGGCGATGTGGTGCACCACCACGGCGACCACGTGATCGTCGGTGTCCAACTGCGCCACCGCGATACGCAGCGGCACCTCCGCGGCCACGTCGAATCCGCTCAGCGCCAGCCCGGTCAGCCATGCCTCGATCTCGTGTTCGGCGAGCGGTTGCGGCTCCAGGTCCGGGACGGCCTGCTCCACCGGCAGGATCACCTGGTGTCCGGTGCCGTCGAGGGCAGGGTAGATCGTGCGCAGCGTCTCGTGCCGCTCGATCACGTCGGTGATCGCGGCCTGCAGCGCGCCCACGTCGAGGCGCCCGGTGAGCCGGATGGCGAAGGGGATGTTGTTGGCGGCCGAGTCCGGATCGAACTGGTTGAGGAACCACATCCGCTGCTGGGCGAGCGAGAGCGGGATATTCTCCGGCCGCGGCATCGGCACCAGGGGCGGCCGCCGCGCCCCGCCCTCGAGGGTCTCCAGGCGTTGCGCCAAGGCCGCCACGGTGGGCGCCTCGAACAGCAGCCGGGCCGGGACGCGGGTGGACAGCCGCGCGCCGAGGCGGGCCGCGACGCGGGTGGCGATCAGCGAATTGCCGCCCAGGTCGAAGAAGTCGTCGTCGGCGCCGATCGGCGTCGTGGGACCGAGCAGTTCGGCGAAGACACCGGCGACCAGCTCCTCCCGTGCACCCGACGGCGCACGGAATTCGCGGGTGTGCAGGACGGGTTCGGGCAGTGCCGCGCGGTCCAGTTTGCCGACGGGCGTCAACGGAATCTCGTCGAGCACCACCACACTCGTCGGCACCATATGCGACGGCAAGCTACGACCGGCCGCGGCGATGAGTTCATCGGTGTCGATCCGCGCACCGGGCACGGCATGCACGTAGGAGGCGAGAATCGTTGCCCCACTATCGAGCCGATGACCCACCGTCACCGCGAAATCGACACCCTCATACCCCGCCAACACCGCATCGATCTCACCCAACTCGATC
>NZ_JARWQD010000220.1 GCF_029869545.1 Nocardia wallacei
GGCGGCGGCGCCTGCGCCCCCCCCCCCCCCCCCCCCCCCCCCCCCCCCCCCCCCCCCCCCCCCCCCCTACCCACTACTGCACATGTCCACTTTCTTAACCTCCTTTGAGGTAACATTTCTGGACATCGATCTTCGGAGAGGCGAATCCCGTGGCTGTCCTGCATCAAACGCTGCTGTCCCAGCCGGTTCCAGACCCCTTGACGCGATTCGACTTGTCGGAGGAGGAGATCTATCAGCGAGTCATCTACCCCGCAGTCATTGCCGCCGAGGGCGTAAGCCCCCTCGCTCCCCCCGGCGCCCGAGGTCGTCGGATGTATGACGAGGGAGTCACCGGACTACGCCAGGTTCTGCTGCCAAAGACAGGATGGGAGATGCCACAGGATGACGGCGTCGCCCGCACCGCGAATGACCAAAAGCGGCTGGCAATCGTGTTCGCACGCGGGAACGTGTTCACCGGCATGGTTAACGGACAACGAGATCTGACGACGGAGTGGGACAAGGGCCCCCGAGCGTTCGCGAACGCAGACCGCTACGTCGAAGCTGGATTTGAGGCCCTTGACGACAGCTTCCCAGCCGCCCCGGCCGTGATTGGTAAGTGGAACCTGTGGTACCTCCTATATCGGCAGGTCGAGGAGGAACTTCGCCTTGAGCTCAGCCGACCGGGCTTCTTGGATGCAAGTGGGTATCCACGCATGTGGATCGAACGGATCATCCTTGAGCCGTTCAGCCTGAAGACCGATATCGTGATCGACGAGGACGACGAGGACGACGGAGGTACAGGAGCAGTGGAAGTACCGGTCAAGAAGCGATGACCACTAGCGACGCACAGTTTGTACCACCACGGCTCACCTTCGCTCGTCGACGCCAGGGCATGACACGCACCCAGCTAGCTCGCGAACTCAGCCTTACCGAGCGAACCATACGTCGTTGGGAAGCCGGCGAGGAGGAACCTGGACCGGACCGTAAAATCCAACTTGCCGAAGCGCTGCGGGTCTTGCCTGAATATTTCGGGCTCGATGAACTTGATACAGTTCCGACCGGGGCGGTCAGCTTCCGCGCTCTCACCAAACTTAGTGCTCGTGAGCGCGATCGCGCAATCAGCGCTGGAGAACAGGGCATCTCCATCTTCCGCTGGATAGAGAAAAGGTTCTCGCTACCAGAAAATAGCGTACCCACTTTGGTCGGCTGGGACCCCGAGCTAGCAGCTGACACTGTCCGGACACGATGGCAATTAGGTACGGGTCCGATCCGGAATCTATTACCAGTCCTAGAGTTGCACGGAATCCGGATCCTGAGCATGGCACCCGACTTTAGAGACGTAGATGCATTTAGCTTCTACCATTGTGGCACTCCGTACATGTTTCTGGATACCAGCAAGACAGCCGAGCGCTTGCGTTTCGATGCCGCTCATGAGCTCGGACATTTGTGTCTACATGGGGAGTACGGCATTCCTCACGGCAAGGAAGCGGAAGCCGAGGCAAACCGTTTTGCGAGTGCGTTCCTAATGCCGCAAGACAGCATATATGCGGCCAGGCTGCGTGGTGCTACCGTAGATCAAATTATCCGCGCTAAATCTCGATGGAAGGTTGCCGCAATGGCTCTCACACATCGACTGCATGCGCTTGAATTACTAACAGACTGGACGTACCGCTCAGCCTGCGTCGAATTGAGCAAGAGAGGCTTTCGAACCTCGGAGCCAGGTTCGACACTTGTTCATGAACGATCACAAGTTATTGGAAAAGTGGTCGGCGCTCTCCGCACAGAAGGAATGTCGATACGGAAGATTGCCTACGAGTTCGGACTGCCCGTCGAAGCGCTTACGGTTTACATGTTTGGACTTACAATGACACCGCACAAGGGTGCCGGACAACCTGCCGCGAGCAGCACCCGCCCCAACTTGGTCGTCCTACCTTCTCACCAAGAGGGCCTCTCGGAGAGGACGTCAAAAGTGGTCACAACTGTGTGGCGAGGGCCATAGCTGAGCACAATGCAACCGATGTTAGATATAGAAACAGGGGGCTAGTCTTAAGGAGATTACGGGTCAAGGTTGTGCGATACGAACTTCTGCGTCCGAATCATCAGTAGCCTCGAATCGGAGCGCTCGATCAGCAGCATCAAGGATGTCGGAATATGTCAACACCTCAATCCTCGACAGGTGTGAATTGTAAGTGCGCAAAGTCTGATCGATCTGACGGGGAGTTATTTCAGCATCCTGAAGGTGCTGCGGATGACCAATAACGACTGTGGCTTTGGTGCGCCGCAGATCGATCGTAAAGCCAAACTCATTGAGCCAGTTTGTTTCCATGCCCAGACCCTGCTCATCAAGACTACGCAGGTAATTCACTGTCTGGCTGACAGCTTCGTGCACCTCATTGCCGACTATAAAATGATTCCTATGACGGCGTATCAGCTTCGGTATGCACGGCCCTTTCAGCTCCACTATGTGTAGTGAACTATCGGAACATACGAGAGGAATGTCATGCTGATCCAGCTTGACCAGATCTTTTCTCGGCGCCACCCCAATATACCTGCCACCGAATATCCAATAATTACCGCCGATTTCGGAGTGAATTTCCGTTTCGGTAGCCCTCGAAGTCTCTACCAGAATTTTGAGGCGCGAAATAAGCCGTCGCCGCTGTTCAAGAATGGCAGACTCCGCAACATGCAATCCCGACTCTGTGGAAACTATCGCACTTATTACCGACGCAATATCGGAACGGCCCGCCAAAGCTCGACCAAATTCGTCCGGGCTGACACCCGCGCCAGTAATCTGGTCCAGAAGTCCATCTAGTCGCGACGATCGAATTCTGGCAGCACGCTTAGAATTTGACCCGTCGATATTCCTGACGGCAAATTCGTTCACTTTTGAACTGAGCACCAAAGCTCGTTCCATCGCATCAGAATCATTGTCGGGCACGAGACCCATCTCAAAATTCCAAAGTTCTACATCGTCAGTTATACTCTGCTTCAGAAGCAGAAGCAACCGACCATCCTTCTCAACAAAAGCGCACGCAGCACCTACCATATTGGGATCAGTGTTGCGGGCTAGAATAATGCCGACTAGAACTTCTGCTTTATCCACTCGGTCTGATTGCTCGAAACGCACGCTAATATTGCCTGATTTGCTCAGATTAGCTGCATATACGAGATCGGGCGCAACATTCAAGGCTCCTGCAACTACAGCTTCTAGAGGCATGTACTTCTTTGTGCTGGTCGAACTGTGCTTGACACCGTTCAACGCTGCTGAGATCCGAGCTATTTCATCTACATTTGCCATTTCGGTGTACTCTAATTTCTAACGCGTTCGCTTTGGATACACAAGAAATCCCAAAGCTACTCGGTTTGGCCGTTCTCCCACCAGTCAATATGCTGCTTCAGCGACAGCGCAAAGTCTTCCCTGTAGCGCAGTTTGCTCTTGACCAGGCGGCTGTAGAATCCCGCAGTAGCGCGCAGGCTTAAGGGTGCTAACTCGTCGTGTTCCACCACCTCCAGGATATGTTTGTAGGGGCGCCGTTCAGGCCAGAGACTGATCGGTACTTCCCAACGACCAGTTTCATCACCACACGCCGCGGTCGGCCACCGCATACCCTTCATCAGCAGGATCTGCGGTACTTCGAATTCGCCAGGAGCTATCAAACGTTTACCTAGCCATGAAGACACACCCACAGTCACAGCATTGCCGACAAGCTTCCATCTGACACCTGGGCGCGCAGATTTCTCGACTGAACTGGTCCAGCCACGCGGGAACCCCTGAAGCTGCTCGGCGTCAGTGATACGAGGTGTCACAATCGCTCGTCCAGGAGGAGAGTTTCTGATCCATATAGCTGGTGAGGAAGGTATGCCGAGACCTGATCCGCCCTTAAGGGTCGGCACTGCATCCTGAGCCCAACCCAATCCGGTATTTCCTTCGGTCCAGTAGAACCCAAACGCATCATCCCGATAGTGGTCTTCTAACGGCTTGCCTGCATCATCGGCAAACAGCACCTCACGCGGGTCCGCCTCTTGAGATGCAACGAATATGACCCTTTGGCGACGTTGCGGGATACCGGTGAATCGGGAATCAACCGTTCTATAGGCCCATCGGTAATTAAGTCGCTCAAATTCACTTACGAGGTACTCCATCGCTCGACCACCGTCGAGAACAAGCATGTTGCGAACGTTTTCAACAACTACCCAGCCCGGCGTGGTCTCCTCAAGGAGATCAAACATATGCTTGACGAGCCCTGAGGCTTTTCCGTGTATACCTGCAGTTCTGCCAGCTTGCGATAAGTCAGTGCAGGGAAATCCTGCAGTGACCACGTCGACGTCTGGTAGGCGTCCAAATTTTTGCTTCAACGTCCGGATATCGTCATGTAGCGGAACATCAGGAAACTGCTGCTGCAGCACAGCTTGTGCTGGTTCCCACCACTCACAAAGCAGCTCAGCTTCAAACCCAGCTGACTGCAACCCGAGCTCAAGACCGCCGATGCCTGCAAACAGGCCCGCAACAGTAGGTTTCTTGTTCGTGGTACCAGGCTTCGACACACAGAGATCATCCCACAAGTTCGAGGGCATCTATCTCATCTCGGTTAACTCATCCGTTGCACCCCAGCTACCGTGGTCTCAGGCGCTGGCTTCGAACGCCACACCCGCGACCTCTGCGGAGGATAAATGCCTCTGGTTCCACAGCCGGGCCAGCCCCGGCTGACCACTCAACGAAGGGCCTCCAGCCAGCGCGGCGGCACCTGCGAACCGGGTCTCTCTGACCGCTGCCGAACATGCATACCGTGCCACGAACCCGCGGAAACCATGGGTGAAGTACCAAGCAGCCGGACCAGCGCCGGCCCTGCTGCCCAGGCGGGCTGCCCCCGTCGTCGTATCGAGGCGATCAGGCGGCGAGCAGATCGGCATGCCGCCTCCACAGCCTCGCACGCTTCAGGGAAATGGCCGCAGGAGGCCACTGGGCCCGCAACCGGCCCGCAGCAGCCTCCGACGCAACCAATCTCACCAACGTAACCAGCAACCGAGTTGCCTGGTCGGCTCACGCACCCAACGCCACCCAAACCAGCACAAACCACCCAAATGCCACGCCAGACGACCTTGAAAACCGTCGTGGTTCACGCACCGTGGGTTCAAATCCCACACCCACCGCAGGTAGATGGTCACGATGGGTACACGCACGATGTCTATGTGGCCATGTCGTGGCAACCATGGATACGGCGTTGACCTTCGTCATCACCACTTGGATGCAGATTCCCGTCGACTTGGGGAACAAGCAGACGAATCAGCTAGGTCCGTCCTGCGAATTGTGTGATACGCGCGCGATTCGCGCGACAGATGCGGGGACACGCCACTCCGTACGACCCGCCCCGTTGAGCGGCCCTGCCCTGATTTCCGGGGCTGGACGGCGACAATGGACCAGGTCAGCGATGGTGCAGAGATCGGAGAATCATGCGTTCACGCCTGGGAGTCCTCGGTTCGGCCTTGATCGCGGCAGCGGGACTGATTGCGACCGCATCCAACACCGCCGCGCAGCCCGCGCAACCTAATGGCTTGATCGCATACTGCCACAACGCCACTGGGCAACTGTCGTACGACAAATTCGACGACAGCAGGTACCTCGTGCGCTACCACAAAGTCGACCAGTTCGCCGCAGACTGCAGGGCTAATGGAGGGACCCCCGACTTCATCTAGTCACTTTCGTGTTGTGCAGACCGCGAGCAGGAAGGTGGAGGTTCGAGGAGTTCACCGGTTCCCCCGGGCACTGATTTCCTTGTCCACCTGTTCGAAGACCTCGCCGATCACCGCGAGTTGCTCGGGGGTGAGGAGGTCTATGAAGTCGCGGCGGACGGCGTTGACGTGGCCGGGGGCGGCGGCGCGGAGGCGGCGCATGCCTTCCTCGGTGAGGTGGGCTCGGACGCCGCGGCCGTCCTCCTCGGCGCTGGTGCGGCGGACCATGCCCTGTTCCTCCATGCGCCGGACCTGGTGTGTGAGACGACTTCTCGACGACAGCACGCCGTCGGCCAGATCGCTCATCCGCAGCGAGTGGTCGGGGGCCTCGGAGAGCAGCACCAGGATCCGG
Organism: Nocardia wallacei; assembly: GCF_029869545.1. Lineage (GTDB taxonomy): Bacteria > Actinomycetota > Actinomycetes > Mycobacteriales > Mycobacteriaceae > Nocardia > Nocardia wallacei_A. The sequence continues at coordinate 6,062 of NZ_JARWQD010000220.1, forward strand.
TATTCGGCGAGGCTGAGGTCGCTGTCGCGCTGCAGCTGCCGGTTCAGTTCCGCGAGCAGGCGCTGGCCGCCGTCCATATAGGCGCGCCAGGCCCGCTGTTGAGCCGAGCTGAGCCACCTCGGCTCCGGTGCCGTGCGACCGCTCGGTTCGAAAGCCATGCGGACATTCTATTAGCCGCCGTCGAACCGAGGGTCGGCTGGTCAGCGCGCCGTCGACAGCATGGCTCGGTCGAGGTCGGCGATCTCGGCGCAGCCCGAAAGTCCCATCGACGCATCGAGATCCGCCAGCAGCAGCCGCAGCGCGTGCCGCACCCCGTCCGCTCCGGCGATCCCCAGGCCGTAGGCCCACGGCCGCCCGTACAGCACGGCCTTGGCGCCCAGCGACAGCGCCACCATCACGTCCGATCCGGTGCGGATCCCGGAGTCGAACAGGACGTCGGCGCGGTCGCCGACGGTGGCGACGACCGCCGTCAGGGCGTCCAGCGCGGCAATGGAACCGTCGACCTGGCGGCCGCCGTGATTGCTGACCACCACCGCGTCCGCACCCGCGTCGACCAGCTGACGGGCGTCGTCGGGATGCAGTACGCCCTTCACCGCGATCGGCAGCTCGGTCCATTCCCGCAGCCGGGCGATGTCGGCGGGGCGCAGGGTGTGATTGCCGAACACACCGCTCCAGGTCAGCACCGCCAACTGCATCGCCTCCTCGCTCTCCTCCGGCGGGGTGGGCAGCTTGGCGCGAAAGACGGGGTCGGACAGGTAGTTTGCGATGCCCTTGGCGCGCAGGAACGGTAGATGCGCCAGCTCGAGGTCGCGGGGCCGCCAGCCCAGGCTCGGGGTGTCGACGGTGACAACGATCGCCTGCGCACCCGATTTCGCGGCGCGGTCGACCAGCGAGCGGGCCAGGTCGTCGTCGCCGGGCCAGTACAGCTGATACCACCACGCACCGGCCGCCGCGCCCACCTCCTCCATCGGGGTGGACGCCGCCGTGGACAGCACCGTGCCGATGCCCAGCTCGCGGGTCACCTCGGCGACCACCACCTCGCCGCGCTCGTGCAGCAGCTCCAGCACGCCGACCGGGGCGGTCAGCACCGGCGCGGACAGCCGGGTGCCCAGCACCTCCACCGACAGGTCGCGCACACCCGGCCCGCTGGCACCGCGCCACATCCGCGGGATCAGCCGGTACCGGTCGAACGCCGCCTCGTTCGCCGCCGCGGTCCGCTCGCCCGACGCGCTGCCCGCCACGTAGGCGAACGCCTCCGGGTCCAGCACCTCCCGCGCGCGCTGCGCCAAACCGGCTGCGGTCATCGGTAACTCGGGTTGCACACCGGCGAGCCCGGCCAGATAGATCTCGTTCTGGAAGTCGGCGAAGCTGCTCATGCCAGGAACGCTAGAGGAATCGCCCCGGCCCGGATCGGGTATTCGGCGGGGTGATGCGGAAAGGGGGTGTGACATGACCGAAGACGACGCGCTGCGCGAGCTGCGCCGCCGGGGCGAGGCGGCCGGAATCCGGGGCACGGCGGAGATGACCGCCGACGAGCTGCACGAGGCGCTGGGCAAGATGGCCAAGGGCGTCGACGCCGACACCGCCGAGCAGGAGGCCAGGGGCCTGCGGTAGCCGATCTCCCGCGTCGTAAGGTCGCGGGTATGTATGCGGTGACGCTCGAGGAATTCGGTGAGCCCGAGGTGATGCGCTGGGCGGAGGTGCCGGACCTGCCGGAACCCGGGCCCGGCGAGGTATCCATCGATGTCGTGGCGGCAGGGGTCAATCGCGCGGATCTTTTGCAGCGCAAGGGCTTCTACCCACCTCCGCCCGGCGCCAGCGAGACCCTCGGGCTCGAATGCTCGGGCGTGGTCGCGGCGGTCGGCGAGGGCGTGCGTGACTACCGGCCCGGCGACCGCGTGTGCGCGCTGCTGTCCGGCGGCGGCTATGCCGAGCGGGTCGTGGTACCCGCGGTCCAGGTGCTGCCGGTTCCGGAGGGTCTGGATCTCGCCGCCGCGGCGGCCCTGCCCGAGGTCGCGGCGACCGTCTGGTCGAACCTGGTCATGCGGGCCGGGCTGCACTCCGGGCAGCTGCTGTTGATCCACGGCGGCGGCAGCGGGATCGGGACGCACGCGATCCAGGTGGCGGTGAGCCGCGGCGCGCGGGTCGCGGTCACCGCGGGCTCGCAGCTCAAGCTCGACCGCTGTAAGGAATTGGGCGCGAGCATTCTGATCAACTATCGCGACGAGGATTTCGTCGCCGCGGTGGGCGAATTCGGCGGCGCCGACATCATTCTCGACAATATGGGCGCGGCCTATCTGCCGCGCAATGTCGATGCGCTCGCCGAGGACGGCCAGCTGTGCATCATCGGCATGCAGGGCGGGGTGCAGGGCGAGCTGAATGTGGCGAGCCTGCTGGGTAAGCGCGGCACCATCCACGCCACCAACCTGCGCCGCCGCCCGGCCACCGGACGCTCCAGCAAGGCCGAGATCATCGCCGAGGTGCGCCGCCACCTGTGGCCGCAGATCGCCGACGGCGCCGTGGTTCCGATCGTGCACGCCGAACTCCCCGTCACCGAGGCCGCCGAGGCCCACCGCCTACTCGACTCCCCCGAAACCGTCGGCAAGGTCGTGCTTCGCATCCGCGAAGCCTGAGCGCGGCCGCCATACCGCGCGCCGAATATCGCCGCACCCCCTGCATGTTCACGCACCGCCTACAAGGCCACGCAACTGGTGCGGGAACACGCAAGGGGTGCGACGCGCGGTGCGCCTCGGCGACAGTGGGCCGGGCCGCTAGTCCAGGGCGGCGAGGGCGCGGCCGAGCTGGTCGATCTCGAACGTCGTTGTGTACGGGGCCAATCCGATGGTGACCGCGCCGCCCTCGTCGTTGACGCCCAGGGCGTCGAGCAGGCGGCTGCCGCCGTGCACGCCGCTGAGCGTGCCGACGTGATGGTCGGCCAGCTTCGCGGAGACCTTCTCGGCCTGCATGCCCTCGATGGTGAAGCTCACCGTCGGGATGCGGGTGGAGGCGCGGCCGATGACGGTCAGGTTCGGGATGCGGTCCAGCACCTCCATCAGATGCTCGAACAGCTGGTCGTGGTAGTCCTGCAGCGAGGTGATCGACATCTCCAGCCGCTCCCGGCGAGTACCCGTCGCCTGCTCGTCCAGCCCGGCCAGGTAGTCGATCGAGGTGGTGAGTCCGGCCAGCAGCGCGTACTGGTGATGGCCGACCTCCAGCCGCTCGGCGCCCTTGGCGTAGGGATTCAGCGACATCGACGGAATCCGGTCCAGGAACGCCGGATCCCGGAACACCAGCGCACCGATCTGCGGGCCGCCCCAGGCGGGCGCGGACAGCGCCACCACATCGGCGTTGAGTTCGTCGATGTCGATCAGCGCGTACGGCGCGGCACCGAAGCAGTCGGCCACCAGCAGACCGCCGACCTGATGCACCCGGTCCGCGGCAACCCGCACGGCCGGTGCGGAACCGACGATCGGCGACGCGGCCGTCAAGGCGACCAGACGCGCGGTGGGCCCGATCAGCTCCTCGAACTGCCACGCCGGCATCTCGCAGGTCTCGATCTCCACCTCGGCCCAACGCACATGGGCCCCATAGCGGTTGGCGATGCGCAGCCACGGCGCGACGTTGGCCTCGTCGTCCAGGCGCGACAGCACGATCCCGGTGCCCAGCCCGAGCCGGGAACTGAGCGACTCGGCCAGCCAGGCCAGCAGCACGGCGCGATCCGGACCGAGGACGACGCCCGCCGGGTCGCCGCCGACCAGATCCGCCACCGCCTCGCGGGCGGCATCCAGGATGGCCCCGCTGCGCCTGGTGGCGCTGTACCGATTGCCGTGGGTGAATGCGGAAGTGCGGAAACCTGTTGACACGGCGCGCGATACCGAATCCGGGACCAGCATGCCGGCCTGCGGGTCGAGATGGATCCAGCCGTCGCCCAGGGACGGTATCAACCCCCGAACCCTCGCGACGTCGTAAGTCATGCAGGCCACTCTAAGGGCAGCAGGCGAGTAGATGTAACCGTGTCGACGGCTCCCGCCGGGCAGTAACCAGGCACGCCGCGACGACGCGGGTAACCAGCTGGCAGATCACGCGACATGGCAACCGACTTTCAGCACACCGAACCACAGCCGAGGCGGACACGACCGAAACAGAATACTGACCGGTCACGAACCGGCATACCCACAGTGCGTACCCACCCGCTTAGCACATCGCGCGCGGACAAGACATGATGGAGATCATGACGCACTCGGACGGAGCACCGGAATCCATCGTGGTGATCGGCCCCGAAGGACGGCCGATGGTCATACCGGCGGGCAGCCAGGGTGACGCGCCACTCGCCGGTCAGGTGGTCGGGGAAGGCGAGGCCGACGCGGAGCAGGATCCCGACAGCAAGGAATCGCTGGCCGACATGGTCGAACAGCCCGCGAAGGTGATGCGCATCGGCACCATGATCAAACAGCTCCTGGAGGAGGTGCGGGCGGCGCCCCTCGACGACGCCAGCCGCAACCGTCTCAAGGAGATCCACCAGACCTCCGTGCGCGAGCTGGAGCAGGGACTCTCGCCGGAGCTGCGCGACGAGCTGGAGCGGCTGGCGCTGCCGTTCGGCGAGGATTCGGTCCCGTCCGACGCCGAGTTGCGCGTCGCCCAGGCCCAGCTGGTGGGCTGGCTGGAGGGGCTGTTCCACGGCATCCAGACCGCGCTGTTCGCCCAGCAGATGGCCGCGCGCCAGCAGCTCGAGCAAATGCGGCACGCGCTGCCGCCGGGGATGCACGCCCCGGGCGGGCAGGGCGGCTCGGCCACGGGCGGCAGCGGGCAGTATCTCTGAACATCCGCGAGGTCGACGTCTGCGAACCGGCCGCCCCGGCGGTTTACGGACCGCACGCAGCGCGGCCCGACGGGCACCGCTACAGTCGGTCACTGTGCCCGCAGCAGCCCCAGCCGAGTCGGCGACCGCCGAACAGAGCCCGGCCGAAGCCCCGGTACCGCTGATGCCCGATTCCCAGTCGTTCGGACGTGCGTTCAAGGACCTGCGCGACGGCTTCGCGCAGCGTGAACTGTGGCTGTCGCTGGGCTGGCAGGACATCAAACAGCGCTACCGCCGGTCGGTGCTCGGCCCGTTCTGGATCACCATCGCCACCGCCGTGCAGGCGACGGCGATGGGCATCCTCTACGCGGCGATCCTCGGCCAGGACCTGTGGACCTACCTGCCGTATGTAACGGTCGGCCTGATCATCTGGGGCGTCATCAACGCCAGCATCCTCGAGGGCTCGGATGTGTTCATCGCCAACGAGGGGCTGATCAAACAGCTGCCGTCGGCGCTGAGCGTGCACGTCTATCGCCTGGTGTGGCGGCAGTTCCTGTTCTTCGCGCACAACGCGATCATCTATGTGGTCCTGCTGGTGGGCATGGGCGTCTGGAAAAATCTGCAGTGGACCGCGCTGCTCGCGATTCCGGGCATGGTGCTGCTGTTCCTGAACGCGATGTGGGTGTCGATCGCATTCGGCATCTTCAGCACTCGCTACCGCGATATCGCGCCGATCCTGAGCAGCATGACGCTGATGCTGTTCGTGCTCACGCCGGTCATGTGGACGACCAAGTCGCTGCACGATCAGGGCGGCGCGGTCAGCGAGCGGGCGCGGCTGGTCGAGCTGGTGCCGACCTATCACTATCTGGAGATCGTGCGCGCGCCGCTGCTGGGCGATCCGATCCACGTGCGGAGCTGGTACGTGGTGCTCGCGATCACGGTGCTCGGCTGGGGCGTGGCGCTGATGGCCTGGAAGAGGTTCCGTTCCCGCGTGCCGTACTGGGTGTAAAGGGCAGTTATGACCGAGCACGTAAGCATCGAAACCCATGACGCCTGGGTGGAATTTCCGATCTTCGACGCCAAGTCGCGATCGCTGAAGAAGGCGGTCCTGGGCAAGGCGGGCGGCGCGATCGGGCGCAATCAATCCGATGTGGTGGTCGTCGAGGCGCTGCGCGAGATCACCATGTCGTTCAAGGAGGGCGACCGGGTCGGCCTGGTCGGTCACAACGGCGCCGGGAAATCGACGCTGCTGCGCCTGCTGGCGGGGATCTACGAACCCACGCGAGGCAGCGCGCGCGTGCGCGGGCGGGTGGCGCCGGTCTTCGATCTCGGCGTCGGCATGGATCCGGAGATCTCCGGCTACGAGAACATCATCATCCGCGGGCTGTTCCTCGGGCAGACGCGCAAGCAGATGATGGCCAAGGTGGACGAAATCGCCGAATTCACCGAGCTCGGTGAATATCTGAACATGCCGCTGCGCACCTATTCGACCGGTATGCGCGTGCGGCTGGCGATGGGTGTGGTGACATCGATCGACCCCGAGATCCTGCTGTTGGACGAGGGAATCGGCGCCGTGGATGCCGATTTCATGAAGAAGGCGCGAAATCGCCTGCGCGATCTCGTCGCTCGCTCCGGAATCCTGGTATTTTGCAGCCATTCCAACGAATTCCTGGCGCAGCTGTGCGACACCGCGATCTGGATCGACCACGGCCGGATGCGGATGCGCGGCGACATCGAGGAAGTGGTGCGGGCCTACGAGGGGCCCGAGGCCGGTGACCATGTCGCCCAAATTCTGCGCGAGCTGGAACGAGAACGGGAACTGGAGCGGAATCCCACATGAGTGATCAGCCGGCGTCGTCCGAACCGATGGGGGACGGCAGCCGCATCGTCGCGGTCGTCGTCACCCATAAACGCCGGGAACTGCTGGCCGAATCGCTGAAGGTGCTGTGCGCGCAGACGCGTCCGATCGACCACCTGATCGTGGTCGACAACGCGAACGAGCCCGAGGTCGGTGAGCTGGTGCGGCAGCAGCCGGTCGAGCACACCTATCTCGGTTCGGAGCACAACCTGGGCGGCGCGGGCGGCTTCGCGCTGGGCATCCTGCACGCGCTGTCGCTGGGAGCGGACTGGGTGTGGCTGGCCGACGACGACGGCCGCCCCGAGGGTCCGGAGGTGCTCGAGACGCTCGTGGATTGCGCTCGGCGGCACGGCCTTTCGGAGGTCTCCCCGGTGGTGGCCGATATCGACGACCCCGACCGGCTGGCCTTCCCGCTGCGCCGCGGGGTGGTGTGGCGGCGGCTGCGCTCCGAACTCGGCGACGAGGACTTCCTGCCCGGGATCGCGTCGCTGTTCAACGGTGCGCTGGTATCCGCCGCGGCCGTCGACGTGATCGGCGTGCCGGATCTGCGGCTGTTCGTGCGCGGCGACGAGGTCGAGATCCATCGCCGGCTGGTGCGTTCCGGGCTGCCGTTCGGCACCTGTCTGCAGGCGGCGTACCTGCACCCCAACGGATCCGCCGAGTTCAAGCCGATCCTGGGCGGGCGCATGCACACCCAGTACCCGGACGATCCGGTCAAGCGCTACTTCACCTACCGCAACCGTGGCTACCTGATGGCACAGCCCGGAATGCGTAAGCTGCTGCCGCAGGAATGGGCCCGGTTCTCCTGGTTCTTCCTTGTGCAGCAACGAGATCCGGCCGGTCTGCGAGAATGGCTGCGACTGCGGCGCCTGGGGCGGCGCGAGCAGTTCCGCAAACCCGGTTAGAACAGCGCTTTTTCGAATATGGAGGTATGGGTGTGAGTAACCCCCACGGCGGGCCACCACCCAACGGACAACCCTGGCAGCACAACGGGCTACCGCCGCACCCCGCGGCTCCCCAGCCACCCACCGGAGCCGACGCCCACGCCGCGCCGCAACCACACAGCGCATCGGCCCCGCGCATCCCCCAGCCCCCCGACGCATCACAAACGAACGGCACCCCCGCCCCGGAAACAATCGCCTTCAAGCCCGGCACCCCACAGCCGGGCGGTAACTCGGCCGCACCGCCTCAGCAGCCTGGATACGGGGCTGCGCAGCCCCACAGCGCCTCAGCGCCGCACGCGCAGCAGCCCGCCTTCGGCCCGGCTCCGTCCGGCCCCGGCGCGCCCCAGCCACACAGCGGTTCGGCGCCGCACCCGCAGCCTGCCTTCGGTGGTCCTGGTTTGGCGCAGCCGTACAACAATTCGGCGCCGCACCTGCAGCAGGCTGCCTCCGGAACAACGCAATCCGCTCCCGGCGCCCCGCAGCCGCACGGTGCTTCGGCGTCGCAGCAACCAGGTTTCGGTCCGGTGCAGCCCGGTTTCGGTGCGCCGCAGCCGAACGGTGGGCCGGTGCCCGGGTTTGCGCCGCCGGGGTATCCGGCGCAGCCCGGATACGGTGTGCCGCAGCAGGGTTCGCCTGGGGCGCAGGCTTACGGTGCTCCTGGGTATCCGGGTGTGGCAGCCAATCCCTATGGTGGGCAGGCCAATCCGTATCAGGCGGGGAATTACGGTGCGGGTCAGGCGCAGCAGTTCCAGCCCGAGCCGGGGCCGCCGGGCATCGTCCTGGACACCTCCTACACGCCGATGGCCTTCATGCTCGCCCTGACCGGGCCGACGATCCTCGTCAACGGGCAGCCGGTCCCGGCCGCGCGGTGGGGTGCCACCCATATTCCGCTCGGTGCGGGCCAGCACCACGTGCGGGTGAGCACCCGCTGGATGTGGGATATGGGACCTGCCGAGGCCATGGTGCCGGTGGCCGAGGGGCAGAGCACCCGGGTCTACTACCGGGCGCCCGCGATCGCGTTCATCCGGGGCGCCATCGGCCCGGTGCCGCAATCGACACCCGGCATCCTGTTCACCTACCTGATCTTCGGGTTCGCCGTGCTGATGATCCTGCTCAACATCGCACTGATCGCGATCGCGCCGTAAGAGCCCGAAAATACCTTGCGCCCCGCGAGGGGTTGCTGTCATCGTTGTACCCGTCCACAACGGACGGCATCGTCGAAAGGTCGAGGAGGTGGAAGACATGCACGCCAACTATCGGGTTGTCGCGGCCGGGCAGCGGCCGGATATCGAAAGCCGCGCCGCCGCATGCGCTTCCACCCTCTCCTTGATGCACTGAGCCCGCGCCGGGCGCGGTGCCCGACGAATGGACGCTTTCCATCATGGTCGATTACGACCGTCTGCTTCCCTACGGCTGGAATCCGGCCGTATCTGCCGCGTACACACGGCTGCTCGACACCGGCTGGGTCCCGGCCCGCGTGATCCGGATGGATCGGAGCGAGTGCGACGTCGCGACACCCGAGGGGCTCGCGCGTGCGCGCTGCCCACGGGCGGATACCAACGTCAACGGCCTGTGTACCGGCGATTGGGTCGCCATTGATACAGAACTCGTTGTGCGGCAACTGCTCCCGCGCAAGACCGCCATCGTGCGCGCCTCGGTCTCCGGCCGATCGGAGGCGCAGGTCCTGGCCGCCAACGTCGACACGGTCCTGGTGTGCACCGCGGCCGACGGCGATGTCGACCTGGGCCGCATCGAGCGAATGTTGGCGCTGGCCTGGGAATCCGGAGCACAGCCGGTGGTGGTGCTGTCGAAAGCCGACCTGGCCGTGGATATTCCGCTCGACGAGGTGCGCGCCGTGGCGCCGGGGGCGACGACGCTGGCCGTCAGCGCCACCACGGGGCTGGGCATGGATGTGCTCACCGCGGTGCTGGACGGCACGGTCGCCCTGATCGGCCCCTCCGGGGCGGGCAAGTCGACACTGGCGAATGCGCTGCTCGGCGCGGAAGTGTTCGCCACCAACGAGGTTCGCGCCGCGGACAAACGCGGTCGGCATACGACGGTGCATCGCGAACTGCGGCCGCTACCGGGCGGCGGCACCCTCATCGACACCCCCGGCCTGCGCTCGGTGGGGCTGTGGGACGCCACCGAGGGGCTCGAGCGCACCTTCAGCGATATCGAATCCTTCGCCGCGGAGTGCCGTTTCGCCGACTGCACGCACCGCACCGAACCGGGATGCGCCGTGCGGGCGGCCCTCGACTCGGGCGCACTGCCCCAGCGGCGCTGGGACAGCTATCGCAAACTCCAGCGCGAGAACGAATGGCTGGCGGCGCGTTCGGATGCCCGCCTGCGCGCGGAGCGCCAGCGGGAATGGAAGAACGTCGAGAAATCGCAACGCTGGGCCTATCGCGAGCGTCGATCGCGCGGCCGGTAGCGGATGTTTCGCATACCCACAAGCATGTGGCCGAACGGATCTCATCCCGTCAGCCCGCCGAGACCTCCTCGCCCACGGTGGCCGCCGTCTCACGGACGGCCTCGGCGATGGCGCGAAAGTCCTTGCGCACGATGTGGGAGTGATTGCTCGCGACCTTCGCGCCGACCTTCACGTTCGGGTTGTGGGCGAGCACCGGGTCCAGAGAGGTCCGCGCCCGCTCCATCTCCCCGTCCTCGCTGCCCAGGCTGTTGCCCGTGGCCAGCACGAAGCGGGCCGGGCAGGTCAGGCGCTCGAGGATCGGCACGCTGGCCGCGGCGTACTCGTTCGCGTCGATGCCGACCTCGGCGTGCTGGGCGGCGCTCATCCGCGCGGCCAGGCCGAACGGGCGCACCACCGGCAGCAGGAACCGCATCCGGTGGAACAGCTTGCGGATCCGTTCCCGGCCCGCCTCGCCGGTCAGGCCGAGGACCAGCCCACCAGCAGCGCCCGGTCCACTCCCCGCGCCGCGAGGACGGCATCGACGTCGCGCAGCGCGGCCTCGAACGAGTAGTCCGCCGAGGTCTTCGATTTGCCGCGGGCCCGCTCGTCGAAGGTGATGTGCCGGTATTCGGGGCCGAGTTCGGCGATCACGTGCCGCCAATGCTTCTGGTCGGCGTAGGCGCCGTTCAGGTAGATGATCGGACGGCCGGTCCCGCCGGTGTCGGTGACCGCCAGGGCCGTGTCGTCGACCGGCACCATGCCGCTCCAGGCGTTCGCCGTGCTGTTCGAGATGTTCGCTGTGCTCGTCATGTGAGTACTGTCGCGAGCCAGCCTTATACCGACCTGATCCCGGCCTGACACGACCCCTGACACTGCGTCACGAACCTCACTATGCAACTGGTTGCATACCGGCGGACCTCTCGCTTACTGTGCGAATCGGACCGAACCCGGCCCCGGCGGCCATCCGCCCGGGATGATCGAGTCGGGGGCGTCGCAGAGATTGGAGCAGGCGTATGACGGAAGCAGGGAAGCCGCTCGCGGGCCGGACCATGATCATGTCCGGCGGCAGCCGCGGCATCGGGCTGGAGATCGCCAAGCGGGCCGCCGCGGACGGGGCCAACATCACGCTGATCGCGAAGACCGATCAGCCACATCCGAAGCTGCCCGGCACCATCCACACCGCGGCGGCGGAACTCGAGGAGGCCGGCGGCACGGTCCTGAAGTTCGTCGGCGACGTCCGCGACGACGAGGCGGTGGCGCGGGCGGTCCAGCAGACCATGGAGCGTTTCGGCGGCATCGACCTGGTGGTCAACAATGCCTCGGCGATCGACCTGTCGCCGACCGAGTTGCTGCCGATGAAGAAGTACGACCTGATGCAGGACATCAACTGTCGCGGCAGCTTCCTGCTGTCCAAGCTGAGCATCCCCGCGCTGAAGCGCTCGGCCGATCTGGGGCGCGACCCGCACATCCTGACCCTGTCGCCGCCGCTGAACCTGGATCCGAAGTGGGCCGGTTCCTCGCTCGGCTACACCATCGCCAAGTACGGAATGTCGCTCACCACTTTGGGATTGGCCGAGGAGCTGCGCCAGTACGGCATCGGCGTCAACTCGCTGTGGCCGCGCACCACCATCGCCACCGCGGCGGTCCGCAACCTGCTCGGCGGCGAGGAGATGGTCCAGACCTCTCGCACCCCCGACATCTACGCCGACGCCGCCTACCTGGTACTCACCTCGCCCGCCAAGGACACCACCGGCAACTTCTTCATCGATGACGAGGTCCTGGCCGCCCACGGCGTCACCGACCTCGACAAGTACCGCGTAGTCCCCGGCGACGCCCCCCTCACCACCGACCTCTTCCTCTGAAGCCGCAATCGAATGCATTGCATAGCAAGGGGTTTCGGATTCGGCAGCGCGATCATGGTCACATACCGGTCGCTTGATTTGCCGGTAGATTGGGGCTCGGGTCGGGTTGGCGATTGGAGTTGGTAGGCGTATGGGTCAGCGGTTGAGGGTCGGGCTCGGGTTGGCCGCCGCGTTCGCAGGGGCGGTCGGGGTGCTCGCACCACAGGCGGCGGCGCGGGAGTTGGCTCCGGGCGTCTCGTGCGAGGGGTTCACCTGTCGCAACGACACGGATGACACCTACCGGGTCGAGGGCGTCGCGCACTGTTCGGACGGGCTGTCGGTCCCGGTCGAGAAGTATGTCGGGCCGCGCTTGCAGGCGGCGCGGGTGGATGTCTTCTGCGGGTCGACGACCGAGCCGGGGACCTGGGAGGACCAGCCCCGGCGCCTGAGCCCCGGGACCTGGGAGCAGCAGCCGCCCACGATCGGGCCGGACGGGAAGCTCGAGTCGAAACCGCCGGTCTACAAGCCGGGCACCTGGGAAGATCAGCCGCGGGTGTACAAGCCGGGGCGGACCATCCCGCATCACGTGGTGAGCATCGACTATCGGAGCGCGGTGGTCGACAACGAGCCACCGCCGGCGCCGTCCGGCTCGGCCGGTTTCTGACGGAGCCGAGTCAACCGATCATCGGCCGGGCAGGAGGTGCCACCGCCTCCCGCTCGGCCAGGTCCCGCAGCGTCAGCAGCTGCTTGCGCGTCATCACGAAGTCCCCCAGCACCACCGGCGCGAGCAGCCACGCGGGCCCCCGGAATCGCACGCGCGCATGCAATCTGCAGCCATCGCCGTCCGGGTGGGCGGCGTAGGTGACCGCGACGCCGGTGGTCCGGAGCGTGAGCTGTCGACCGGGCGTGAAGTCGATCAGGGTGAAACCGGCCATGAAGCGCTGGCCGGGTTCGAGTTCCGTCAGCCGCCGATCGCGCTGCCGCGGACTGCGTCGACCGACATTGTCGAGCAGGTCGTAGCTGTATGGCGCCACCCGCAGCTGACACAGCCACGCGAAGACCAGCCCGTGCGGCGCATCCACGCTCACCGCCCGATCGCACACCGTCACGGTGCCGGAAAGCTCGTCGTCACAAGGCAGTTCGGCCGCGATCTCGTCCCGGGTGGCGCCCCAGATCCGCCCCGGAATCATGCCGGGCTCCGCTCGGCCGCGGCCGCGATGCGGCGCAGCAGTCGCCGTACCATCACGCGATGCCCGCCGGTGCCGATCACCAGCGCCCGATAGACACGCCCGACCGGACCCGAGAATTCGGCCCGGGATTCGGCGGTCAGGGCGGTATGCCCGGAGTCGGCCTCGGTCAGCGAAAACGCCAGCGCGTAGCGCGAAAACCGATGGTGCCCTACGAATGTCAACAGACGCGGCGGATTCACCTCGCCCACGGCGAAACCGGCCGAACCGGCCCGCAGATCGTTCGGATCGGGGCACATGGACCGCAGCAGCGCGGCCCATGTCCGCTCCCGATCGGCGGTGACTATTCTGGAGTATTGATCAATATAGGGCAGACGCTCCATATAGAAGGAACGTACTAGTACATGGCACCACCCCGCAAGCACGACACCGACGTGATCCTCGACGCAGCTCGCACCCTGGTGCTGCGGGACGGTCCGCGCGCTGCCAGCGTGGCCGCCATCGCTGCGGCCAGCGGCGCCCCCGTGGGCACGCTCTACCACCGGTTCGGCAACCGCAACGGCGTGCTCTCCGCGACCTGGATCCGCGCGGTGGAACGCTTTCAGAACCGCGCGCTGGCGGCCGCCGAGGATCCGGATCCCCTGGAGGCGGCGGTGGGCATGGCGGTCGCCGCCATAGACTTCGCCCGCACCCTCCCCGACGACGCCAAACTCCTGCTGAATCTGCGCCCCCGCGATCTGCTCGACGGCGCACCGGAAACCGAACTGCGCCAGCAACTCGACCGGATGAACGTGCCCCTCATCGAGCAGCTCCGCCGCGTCACCAGCGAGCTACTGGGCAACGACGACGAGCGCGCCATGGACCGCGTCGCCCGGGCCATCGTCGACCTCCCCAACGCCACCCTCCGTCGCCACGCCCGCTTCGGCGACCTCCCCACCTGGCTGGAATCCGACGTGGCCGACGCCGCCCGCACCCTGCTCACCGCCCCGTCCCGCTGAGGCGCCCGCGAGTCAGTCCCTGCTCGAGATGCCGTACAGGCGTTCCCAGTTCTCGCGGCTGGTGAGGTCCGGCATGGCGGCGCGGTATCGGCGGGACAGGGTGGGGAGTTCGCGGCGGAGGCGGCGCAGGACGCGGAGGGTGCGCAGGAGCAGGGCGCGGGCCTTGGCCTTGTCGCGCTTGCGGATTCGCACGCCGGATTGGGAGGCGTCGGTCACCACGACGTGGTCGAACAGGCCGATGTGCCACCAGTGCGCGTCCTCGCGGGTGACCGACTTCAGGCCCGGCTGAATGCGGCCGGTCCACTGCTGGATGGCGCGCTTGATCAGCACCAGCACCGGGCGGCTCGGCTCGCCGCCGGCGCGCCGGACCTCGATATCGGCATTGCGGATCGGCGCGGTGGCGGCCGGATGCTTGACCGTCTCGCCGTACTCGCCGCGGCTGGTGCGCGCGGCCGCCAAGGCGGCCTGACCGCCGTCGGCCAGCATCTGCGGACCCTTCAGAAAATCCTCGATGCCCTGCAGCGTGGTATGCGCGAGCCCGTATTGCATACCCACCAGATATTCGCTGATCTCCCGGAACAGCCTGCGGGTCACGGCCTTCGGATCCAGGTCGGTATGCAGCGAGGAGACGATGAGCGAGTTGCGCGAGGAGAAGTAGCGCGCCCAGTCGTCGAAATCCTTCCAGTAGAAGTCGGCATGCCAGACCGCCGCATTCGGCAGCGTGACGGTGACGAAACCGTTCTCGCGGGCACGCAAACCGTATTCGACGTCGTCCCACTGGAAGAAGATCGGGATCGGCAGGCCGATGCGGGCGACCACCTCGGCCGGGATCAGACAGGTCCACCAGGCGTTGTACCCGGCATCGACCCGCCGCTCCTGATTGCGCTTGAGCATGCTGGTGTTGCGCAGCGCCTTCGGCACCTTCTGGCCGTGCCGCAGGATCGGCAGCTTCGTCTCTTCCGCACCGACGTTGAGATAGTCGGGGTTGAGCAGGAACAGCATCTGCGCGCCCACCAGGGTCGGCTCGACGGTCATATTCGCAAAGGCGTTGAGCCGCAACACCGTTTCCGGTTCGCAGAGGATGTCGTCGTCCATCAGAATCACGTCGGCATGCTCGTTGGCCGCCGACACCTCGTACAGCCCGCGCGTAAAGCCGCCCGCCCCACCGAGATTCGGCTGCCGCAGATAGCGCAGCTTGTCCCCGAACTTCGGCAGCGTCTGCTGATACAGCGGCCGATCCTCGACCAGGTCGGTGCCCTGGTCCACCACGTACACCGCGTCGATGGCGGCCAGGACGGTCGGATCGGAGGCCAGCGCGGAGACCGTCTGCGCGCAGTCCTCGGCGCGGTTGAACGTGCAGATCGCGATCGCCACCGGCCGGACCCGGTCCGGAGCCGCAGTGGTCCACTCCAGCTCGCCGATCGCGACTTCGCCTCCGACGGCGTCGAATTCGAGCCACAGGGCACCGCCGTCGACGTACTGATCCAGCGGCGCGCGCAGCGTCACGCGGTTGCCCCGCCCGTTCCCACCCGCGCGCACGTCCGCGGTATCGATGATCCGGCGGTGCCCCGCGATATCGGAGGCGGCCAGGCGAATTCGCGCCCGGTCGGCGACCTCGAGGGTCATCGCGACCTCGACCTCGGTCACCGTGGTCCAGCGCTGCCAGTAGCTGGCCGCGAACCGGCCGAAGTAGGTGTTGGTGTGCGCGGTCGCGCCCTTCTCCAGCCGCAGCGCCAGCCGCTCGCGCACGGCCTTGCCCTTGACCACCGCGTACATCTCGGCGCTGATCTTCGGTGCGGGCCCGGCGAAGACACCCCGCTGTAGCACCAGCCGATCCGGGGCCTGGTGGTCGGCCCGCAAGGCGGCGGGAGCGGAATCGGCAAGACGCCGGTCGTTCTCGGTTGCGGTCACGGCCTGCCCAGCCGACTGATCCATAAGGCGGTCCCTTTGTGTTTTTGTGTTGGTGTGCTGTGACGGCGCCGTGGAATCGCCGAAATATGCGCGCTCTCGTGCCCGGGGGCGAGCGGCACCATTATCTCCATCTCACGCGTCGGCGGCGGATCGGGCCGCCTTCTCCCCGGTGAACACGAACTTGTCGTAGGCCCAGTACCGGAAGACCACCGCCACGATCTGGCCGATCAGCGTGCCGGAGACGTTGTCGGCCAGCGGCGAGGACAGCTCCAGGACATACCGCGAGAAACCCAGGCAGCCCAGTTGCAGTCCGATCGCGACCACGTTGAACAGCGCGTAGAGCACGTATTCGCGGGCCGGGCTGCCGCCCTGCTTGTGCGAGAACGTCCACCACTTGTTGCCGAAGTAGGTGACCACGGTCGCCACCACGATCGCGATGATCTTGGCGGGCAGCGGCGCGTGATACAGCACGCCCTCGCCGCCCCAGAAGACCAGCAGGTTGTAGGTTCCGGCGTCGACCAGAAAGCCGATCGCGCCGACCACGAGGAACGCCCCGCCCTGCCGCAGTGCGGTGGTCACCCGCGCCAGCAGTGGCGCCCCTGGCCGATCCGCCTGCTCGGTCACGGTTTCACTGGTGGGCACCCCGCGACGGTACCGCAAGCGTGACACAGTGAGGGTTAACGGGCGAGTCCGGGCCGCACCCCTGTACCCTCCCGGTGTTCCGTATTTCACCGTCCGAGCAAACTGAGGACTGACGGGGTGGATTCCACCGAGCTTCGCATCGCCGCAGTGGTGCCCTGCCACAACGAGGAGGCCGCGGTCGCCAAGGTCGTCGGCGACCTGAAGGCCGCCGTACCGGGCATCGTCGTCTACGTCTACGACAACCTGAGCACGGATGCCACGGCCGACCGTGCGCGCGCGGCGGGCGCGATCGTGCGCACCGAGCACACCAAGGGCAAGGGCAATGTGGTGCGCCGCGCCTTCGCCGATATCGAGGCAGACGTCTACGTGATGATCGACGGCGACGACACCTACGACGCCTTCGCCGCGCCGGTGATGATCAAGACGCTGCTCGAGGGCCCCTACGATCACGTGCTCGGCGTGCGCAAGCAGAACGAGGGCGAGAACGCCTACCGGACCGGCCACGAGACCGGCAACAAGGTGCTCAACGGCGTGGTCGGCAAGGTATTCGGCGAGAATGTCGAGGACATGCTCTCGGGCTACCGGGTGTTCTCGCGCCGGTTCGTCAAGAGCTTCCCGGCGGTGTCGCGCGAATTCGAGATCGAGACGGAACTGACCGTGCATTCGCTGCACCTGCGGGTGCCGCAGACCCAGGTGCGCGTCGGATTCCGCGACCGCCCCGCGGGCAGCGAGAGCAAGCTGCGCACCTACCACGACGGCTTCAAGATCTTGAACCTGATCGCCGGGCTGGCCCGGCACGAGCGCCCGGTGGCGTTCTACGGCCTGTTCGGCACCCTGGCGTGGCTGGTGTCGGTCATCCTGATCACCCCGATCGTCATCGAGTTCTACGAGACCCACGAGGTACCGCGCTTCCCGACGCTGTTCCTCGGCTTCACGCTGCTGCTGCTGGGCAGCCTGGCCTGGACCGCGGGCCTGATTCTCGACGGCATCCGCCGCTCCCGGCACGAGGCCGCGCGCCTGATGTACCTGCGGTATTCGGCGGTGGGCGCGGAGAACGAGGATCGGGTCGGCGAGGCTCGCCGATGACAACCCAGGCCCGGCCGGAGACCACCGATGCGGGGCACTCCGGGAACGGGCACGAGGCCGCGACCGAGACGACGGCGGAGACGCCCCCCAGAGTCGATCCGCTGCGCCGGGCCATGGGCTGGGTGCAGCACAAACTGGGCGCGGCCACCGCGGCCTTCCTCGTGATCGCCGCGCTCTTCGGGGCCGTGTGGGCCGTGGTCACGCCGCCGTTCTGGGGACACGACGAGATCACCCAGTTCGGGCGGGCCTACCAGGTCGCGCACGGCGGATTCCTGCCGCAGCGCATCCACGACGATCGCGGCATCGCCTACGGCGGCGACGTCCCGCTGAGCATCGACGGCCTGATGGGCTACGCGTTCTACGACTACAACCGCAAGCCCGCCGAGCCCGAGCCGATGGCGGCCGATCGCATCTCCTACCGGCTGCTGGAATCGGCGCCGGTCACCACCGATGCCAAGAAGCCGGTCTGGTTCACCAACACCGCGGCCTACTCCCCGGTCCCGTATGTGCCTGCGGCCGTGGGCATCCGGCTGGCGGAGGCGCTCGACCTCGACGTGGGCGGCATGATGCTGGTGACGCGGCTGGCCGGGCTGGTCGCCTATCTGGCCGTCGTCGGATTCGCGCTGTGGGTGCTGCGCAAGTTCCGGCTGCAGTGGCTGGCCTTCGCCGTCGCGGTGCTGCCGATCGCGCTGTTCCAGGCCGGGACGGTCACCGCCGACACGCTCACCAACGCGCTCGCGGTGCTGGTGTCCTGCCTGCTGGTGAAGGGCTTGTTCCTCGGCGAAAAGCTGTCGCGCACGGAGATCGCGGTGACACTCGCCGCGACCGTCGCGCTGCCGCTGTGTAAGCCGACCTACGTGCTGCTGGCCATGCTGACGGTGCTGATTCCGGCCCGGCAGTACGGATTCTCGAGCTGGCGGCGCTGGATTCCGTGGGGCTGCGCGGCGATCGGCGCCGGGGCATTCGCGGTGTGGATGAAGATCGCCGGACCCACCACCGACGGCATGGGGCTGATGCGCCCGCCCGCCCAATGGCATTCGGTCCGTCCCAGCGACCAGCTGAACGGAATTCTGAAGCACCCCATGGATTTCCTGAGCACCTTCGTCGAGAGCATCTGGTTCCGCGATCAGCGCTGGTTCACCCAGTTCTTCGGGGAACTCGGATTCGCCTATATCGACGTGCCCGCGGTGTCGATTCTGGCCTGTCTGCTGGCATTCGCGGTCGGCCTGGGAATTTCCGAGCGGATGACCGCGGATCGGCTGCGCACCTGGGTCGTCGCGCTCACCGTGCTGGCGAGCGTCGCGATGATCTATGTGACGCTGTACATGTCGTTCTCACCGGTCGGCTACTACCTCGTCGACGGCGTGCAGGGCCGCTATTTCGTGCCCCTGGCGATCGCCGCGTTCGCGGTGCTGCTGCGGTGGATGCCGTTGCGGCTGACGAACGGTCGCGGGGTGACGCCGTCGCGGGGGCCCGCGATCGCGATCGTGGTCGCCACGGTGATCTCGCTCGCGGCCGCCGTCGCCAAGTACCACTTCCTGGTGTGGGGCTGAGCGTCAGAGCACCTTTTCTCCGGCGTCGGCGTAGGCCCGCTCGGTGACCTCTTTCTGCGGGCGCCACCAGTCCTCGTGCTCGCGGTACCAGCGAATGGTGTCCGCCAGCCCGGAGCGGAAATCGGAATACCGTGGCTCCCACCCCAGTTCGGTGCGCAGCAGGGTGGCGTCGATGGCGTAGCGCTGATCGTGGCCGGGCCGGTCGGTGACGTGGTCGAAATCGTCGGGGTCCCGGCCGAATTCGGCGAGGATCAACCGCACGACGGCCTTGTTGTCGAGTTCACCGTCCGCGCCGATCAGATAGGTCTGCCCGACCCGGCCGCGGTCGAGAATCGCCCATACCGCGCGATTGTGGTCGTCGACGTGAATCCAGTCGCGCACCTGGTGCCCCGCGCCGTACAGCCGCGGCCGCACCCCGTCGATCAGATTGGTGATCTGGCGCGGAATGAACTTTTCCACGTGCTGATACGGGCCGTAATTGTTGCTGCAGTTGGAGATCGTCGCGCGCACCCCGAACGAGCGCACCCAGGCGCGCACCAGCATGTCGCTGGAGGCCTTGGAGGCCGAATACGGGCTGGACGGGTTGTAGGGGGTGGACTCGCCGAAAGCCGGATCGTCGGCGGCGAGATCCCCGTACACCTCGTCGGTCGAGATGTGGTGATACCGCACGTCGTGCCGCCGCACCGCCTGCAGCAGCGAATAGGTGCCGACGATATTCGTCTGCACGAACGGCCACGGCTGCGCCAGCGAGTTGTCGTTGTGCGATTCGGCGGCGAAATGCACGACCGTGTCCACCCCGCCGACGAGCCGGTCCACCAGCTCCAGGTCGGCGATGTCGCCGTGCACGAAGTCGATGCGGTCGGCGACCGGCTCCAGCGAGGACCGGTTGCCGGCATAGGTGAGCTTGTCCAGCACCACCACCCGGCTGTCGGGTCGCTCGGCGAGGGTCTGGTGGACGAAGTTGGCACCGATGAACCCGGCGCCCCCGGTTACGAGCAATCGCACGATCGTCCACACTATCGGCTGCCTCCGGAGCGGGACGCACGGACATGCGCCGCGGCGGCGAAAATGTGCAACAAAATTTCTATTGGTACCAAACGGTCCAACCGGGCAGTCTGTTATTTCGCCGAGCGACGCCGACGGCGAGCGATGCAAATCACGATTTTATTAAGCAACCCACCGGAGCGGTGTGACCTTCGACACATGCACTCACCGGAGGTGGGAGCAGCGAGCGTCCTACCTGCCACGAAAAGAGCACGCGCGCTGCATGTTTCCAAAATCCCACAAGCCGCAACGACCCGGTGGTGAACAGAATTTGAATGAACGGTCACGGCAGGTTCACCGCTCGTTAGCTGGCTTCCATTTCGATTCTCATGTCCCCCCGAACCACACTCTCTACCGAGGTTCCAAAAAAAATGCTGATGAGGAAATTCGCCGCGACGTCGGCACTGCTGATCGCCGCGCTCGGCGTGACCGCCGGTACCGTGAACGCGGCCCCGGCCGCCGATGAGGGCGTCGTCAACTACAAGGCGACCACCACCGAGACCCACACCGTCATCTCCACCGACGGTGGATCCCTGGTCAACGAGAACGGCGTCTTCAAGATCAAGGCCGCCAACGGAACCACCCTGGCCGGACAGGAACTGAACTTCCGTGTCGACGACTTCGTGTTCCCGATCGCCGCGGACATCTCCGGCAACACCGCGACCCTGACCCCGCAGTTCGACATGGCGCACGCGACCTACAAGCCGGTCGCCCTGCCGTTCGAGGAGTCGGCGCCGTGGAAGACCCCGTACGACCGTGAGCAGGCCGCCTTCAACCGCATGAAGGACACCATCTCCACCGGCGCCGCCATCGGCACCCTGGTGGGCGGCATCGGCGGCGGCGCCGTCGGCTGCATCCTCGGTGGCATCGCCGGCGCGACCGTGGCCTCGGCCACCATCGTCGGCCTGTTCGGCCCGTTCATCCCGGCCGCCGCCGTCGGCTGCCTCGGCGGCATCATCGCCATCGGCGCCCTGGGCACCCTGGCCGGTCAGCTGCTGATCACCGCCCCGGTGGCGATCGCGGCCGCGGCGCAGTACTTCACCACCATCAACCAGCCGTTCAACCCGCCCGCCAAGTAACAATTCGAAGGCACCCCCGCCCAGCCGTGCTGTGCGGGGGTGCCTTTCGTTCAGGCCGTGCGTGCCGCGCGTTCGGCCTCGATCCGCGCCCGCACGAAACGCGCCACCCGCCCCAGCGCCGCGCGACTCTCCGGCAGCCCCGGGGCGATGCTCATGAACGCGTGCACCTGTCCGCGCCACAGCTCCAGTGAATTCGGCACCCCGGCCGCGGTGAGCCGCCGGGCCATGAGTTCGCAGTCGTAGCGCAGTAATTCGTCCTCGCCGACGATCAACAGGGCGGGCGGCAGGCCCGCCAGCTCGCCGTTCACCGGCGACAGCGCCGGATCGAGGACGCGACACTCGGCGCCCGTGCCCGTCCCGTAGCGCACCATCTGCCGCATCGCCGACAGCGGGATGTAGGCGTCGCGGCCGATGTTGACGTAGTCACGCTTGGCCTCGCAGTCCAGATCCAGCGCCGGGGACAGCCCCACCAGCCCGGCGGGCGCGGGCAAGCCGGATGCGATGGCGCGCAACGCGGTAGCGAAGCTGAGAAAGCCGCCCGCCGAGTCGCCCGCGAACACGATCCGCGCCGGATCGGCGCCGTGCCGCAGCAGCCAGCGATAGGCGGTGAGGCAGTCCTCGATCGATCCGGCGATGGAAGTGCCGGGCAGCTGGCGATATTCGACGTTCAGCACCGGCAGGCCGGTGCGCCGGGCCAGCGCGGCCGCGACCGGTCGATGCGAATCCAGGCCGCAGAGAAAGAAACCGCCGCCGTGCATGTACATCACGGCGCCGTCGCGCAGCGACCGCCGGGCACCGGCGGGCCGCAATATCTCCATGCGAAAACCGCTGAGCCGCACCCCTTCCCGCTCCACGCCGGAGGGCGCCGGGCGCAGCCGGGCCAGGCCGTCGACGACCGTACTCGCCAGCGGCATGGTCGCCGGATGGATCGGGAAGTGCCGGACGATCGGCCGCACCACACCCCGGCAGGCCAGCTGCAGCGCGCGCGACACCGGGCTGCCTCCGTCCGGGTTCACGACAATGCCTGGTTCGCTGGGGAATTCGCGGGCCTGACCGCTCGCACCGACCGGGATCGCCACCATGGCGCACCTACCTCACTCCGGGCGCGACGAACCGGCAGCCGGAGTCCGGCGGCGAGCTGTCGGCGCTGACATCTCACACGGTGTCCTTCGAGGACACCACGCGAACGTGACCTACGCAACAATTCGTCGCCGTTTCGTGGTCCGGGTAAACCGCCGTGATCGTTTCGCGGTCTACTCGGAACCTCGCCGAGCCCTCGGATGCGGGCAATGGCAGACTGCTGTGACATGCGCGGAATCATCCTGGCCGGTGGCACCGGGTCACGGCTGCACCCGATCACGCGCGGGGTGAGCAAACAGTTGGTCCCGGTGTACGACAAGCCGATGGTGTACTACCCGCTGTCGACGCTCATGCTCGCCGGCATCCGGGACATCCTCGTCATCACCACCCCGGAGGATGCCGACGCGTTCCGCCGGTTGCTGGGCGACGGCTCCGCGTTCGGGCTGTCGATCGACTACGTGGTGCAGCCGGAGCCGGACGGGCTGGCGCGCGCATTCGTGCTCGGCGCCGACCACATCGGCGGCGATTCGGCCGCACTGGTGCTGGGCGACAACATCTTTCACGGCCCCGGGCTCGGCACCCGGCTGCGCCGCTTCGAGCGCCTCGACGGCGGCGCGGTATTCGCCTACCGGGTGTCGGACCCGAGCGCGTACGGCGTCATCGAATTCGCCGGCGGCAAGGCCGTTTCCATCGAGGAGAAGCCGAAGCTGCCGCGGTCCAACTACGCGATTCCGGGGCTGTACTTCTACGACAACGACGTGGTCGAGATCGCCCGCGGGCTGCGGCCGTCGTCGCGCGGCGAGTACGAGATCACCGACATCAATCGCACCTATCTGGAACAGGGCAGGCTGTCGGTGGAGGTACTGGCCCGCGGCAGCGCCTGGCTGGACACCGGCACCTTCGATTCGCTGCTCGACGCCGCCAACTACGTGCGGACCATCGAGGAGCGGCAGGGGCTGAAAATCGGGGTACCCGAGGAAGTGGCCTGGCGCATGGGCTACATCGACGACGAGCAGCTGTGCCGCTTGGCCGAGCCACTGGTGCGCTCCGGATACGGCGGGTACCTGCTCGGCCTGCTCGAGCACGGGCGCGGGTACGACGGGGCCGACCACGCCGGAATGGAGTTCCGATGAGCATGCGGATCCGGGAGCTCGCCGTGCCCGGCGCGTGGGAGTTCACGCCCACGCTGCGCGGCGACGAGCGCGGGGTGTTCGTCGAATCGTTCAAGGCGTCGGAGTTCGAGAAGGCGGTCGGGCGCCCGTTCGATCTGCTGCAGGTCAACACCTCCACCTCGGCCGCCGGGGTGCTGCGCGGCATCCATTACACCGAGGATCCGCCCGGGCAGGCCAAGTACGTGACCTGCGTGCGCGGCGCCTTCCTCGACGTGGTGGTCGACCTGCGCCGCGACTCGCCCACCTTCGGCACCTGGGACGCGGTGGTGATCGACGATGTGCACCGCCGCTCGGTATTCCTGACCGAGGGTCTCGGCCATGCCCTGCTCTCGCTCGAGGACGAATCCACCGCCACCTACCTGTGCTCGCTCGAATACACCCCCGAATTCGACCGGGACCTGGACGCTTTCGACCCCGAGCTGGGGATCGAATGGCCCACGGTGGGCCGCGACGGCAAGCCTCTGACATTCATCCGCTCCCCCAAGGACGCTGCGGCGCCGGGCCTGCAGGACCTGCACTGAGCAAACCGCGGGGGGGGGAAAATTTTTGCCCCCCCCCGGTTTTAAACGAACCCCCCCCGGGTGGTAAAGGCGGCCCATTGAATTAACCCGCGGGCAA
>NZ_JARWQD010000221.1 GCF_029869545.1 Nocardia wallacei
CCACACATGTATAAAAACCCTTTCTCCGCGT
Organism: Nocardia wallacei; assembly: GCF_029869545.1. Lineage (GTDB taxonomy): Bacteria > Actinomycetota > Actinomycetes > Mycobacteriales > Mycobacteriaceae > Nocardia > Nocardia wallacei_A. Next base: position 32 of record NZ_JARWQD010000221.1, read on the forward strand.
TTGGGGTGGGGTTGGGGTGCGGGTCGGGGGTGGGGCGCGCGTCCACCGTGGCGATCAACGTGTTCAACCTGGTGGTCGGGATACTCAGCTTCCTCTGACCGGCCAGGACCTTCGGGACTGGCGATGACGCCGGTCCTGTCTCCGACACGGGGCACGCACTGGTGCGCGCCCCGTTCCGAGGTCCGCCGCAGGCTCGGGTTCGGCATTGAGTCCGGGCCTGCGCGGGCCGATTCAGTCCAGCGCGCATGAGCCGGTCGGAGTCCGCCGGGCGCTCGCCTTGTAGGCATGGCTCGACTGACTGGGGTGCGCGCCCTTGCGAAAGGCTCGCATGACTACCACTCTCTCCAACTCTCCCGGGATCCAGCCGCCGACAGGCTCCGGCGGTGACTCACCCGAATCGTCCACGGCCGCTGGGGAATTGCGTCAACTAGTTCTCGGTGGCTCGGTGAATACGCAGCTGAGCGTGCGTGATGCGGTGACCGATCTCGGTGATCGTCCTGCGCCAGAGTCGACGCCGTATGCCGAGAAGGCGAGCGCGGGCTACGAGCTGCTCGGGCGGATCGTTGCCGACCTGGGCGGATCTTCTCGCGCGATAGCCTCGCACGCCGAGGTATCGGCGGCGTTGTTCGACTGGTCGGCAATCCTGGCGCCGCGACTACTTCCCGTGCTCAGTGGGCACCTCAATCTGACGGTCGGGGCCATCGAAAGACTGGGGAACGGGTCGGCCTATCAGCGGCAATTGCTCGCCGAGCTCGACTCCATGGATTCGATGGGTGTGATGCTGCTGACTGAAGGATCGGCTGGCTCGGCAGTGACCGAGCAACAGACGCGTGCCGAGTGGCATGCCGAAGACGGCGGGTACTTCGTCTTCACCACGGCGGCGGCCGGTGCGTACAAATGGATGGGCAACGTGGGGGATCACACGCCCCGAACGGTCATCGTGACGGCCCGCCTGATTGTCGACGGCACGGACGAAGGCGTCTTTCCATTCTTGGTGCGGCTGCGTGACACGGCCGACGGCGCGCTTGCCGACGGAGTGCGGGTGGTTTCGCTGCCGGAGCGGGCCGGGGCGCCGATGGACAATGCGATGACCGCATTCATGGGTCTGCGAGCTCCTGCCGACGCCCTGCTGTGCGGTGATTGGGCACGCTGGGACACCGACGGTCGTTTCCGTTGCGATTTGTCGCTGCCGGAGCGCAGCCGTCGCGCTATCGGACAACTGCAGGCCGGCCGGGTGTCGCTGGCATCTGCTGCGGTCGCCGCAGCACGCGCGGGATTGGCCTTGACGTGGTCGTACGCCAGCAATCGGCTGACCTCGGGCGGTGTGCTGATGTCTGATCGCGATGGCGTGCAATTCGATCTGGTGTCGGCGACAGCGCAGGTGTACGCCATGACGACGCTGGCCAATGCGGTGCGGCACCGTATCGCGGCGGCCCCGGCCAGCACGGCGTCGGCGATGCTCGCGATGCTGGCCAAGCCGGTGTTGTCGCGCAGCGCCCGCGAGGTGTTGCAGACATGCCGGGAACTCGCCACGGCGCAGGGCCTTTTCAGGGTGAACCATCTGGCGGATTGGATCGACGCAGCCGAGTGTGTGATCACGGCGGAGGGTGACAACAAGCGCCTCCAGATCGCGACGGGCGGTCAGCTGGGCAGCCGCCGGTGGAGCCGGGCCGACCACGAGCGGCTCGCAGTGCGCGACGCCGACGAGGTGCTGCCGTGGTGGCACCGCATGCTGGTCGATCGCGAGCAGACGATGCTCGACGACGCGCAAGAGGGTGAATTGCACGGCGTAGTCGTCACCGGCCCGGACCGCGCTGCTATCGAGATCGCCGTGGCCGTTTCGGAGCGTCTGGCGTCGGAAGCGCTTGCGACAGCGGCGGATACGGTCACCGACCCGATTGCGCGGGCAATCGTCGACGACTTGGCCGCGGTATTCGCGCTGGAATGCGTCGACCGGCATGCGGGCTGGTTTGCTGCCCGCGGAAGGATGACGCCGGATCTGTCGATCACCATCACGAACGCTCTCGCGCGACGCCACGCTTCGCTGGTTCCGCACCTGTCGATGCTGGTCGATGCGTTCGCGATCCCCCTCGAGGTGCTGGATGCGCCAATCGACGGCGACCCCGTGCCGTGGTGGCTGAACTACGCGGGATGGCAGGACATGTCGGCCATCGGCACGCAGGAGGCGGTCCGATGAACCGTACGCGAAAGGTAAGCAGCACAGCGGCCTTGGGCACCGCGGCCGTCATGGCGGCGATGATGAACACCACTAGCGTTGCCGCCGCCGAACAGTCGGTCCCGTTGCCGGATGACTGCCCTGCGCTGGTCGTTCTCGGTGTGCAGGGCACGGGCGAGTCGTCGCCGATAGCTGATCCGATGGCCCAAACCGGCATGCTCGGGAGCGTCCTCGGTCCGATAACCGCCAGCGGCGGAGACGTTCAACGAATCTTGGTCCCGTACGAAGCGAGTTTCGGCGGGATCATCGGAACCGGCCCGGAGACAGCGCCATTCGCGGAGTCAGCGGCGCAGGCCACCGCGCGGCTGGACGCCACGGCAGCAGGCGTAGCAGCGCATTGCCCGGATTCGATGCTGGCAGTGACCGGATACAGCCAAGGCGCCGGAGTCGTCAGCGACTTCGCCAGACGTGTCGGTGCCGGTGAGGGGCCTGTACCAACTGACCGGATAGCGGGTGTCGCGGTGCTCGCCGACTGGACGCGACCGCCGGGCGGCGAGGTGTTTCCGGGCCGACCAGGGCAGCGGTCACCGGACGCGCCGCCCGGTACAGACGGCACCGCGACGTCGGAAGTGACATTCGCGCCGGTACCGAGCAGCGGCGGAATCGCCTCGGACACCAAAACTTTCGGCGATCTCACCGGGCGGGTTGCACAGGTGTGCATCGGCGGCGACCTTTCCTGCGATGCACCAGCAAACGCAGCCGTTCTGCGGGTGGCAGCCGGAGTTGCCGCCCGGACCGACTTCCGCGATCCTTTGTCGGCTGCAGCATCGGCGGGTGCAGCGTGGTCGGCCACGGTGGAGGCTGCGGTGACCCACGTCCTGCTGAACGATGTCCGTGTCGGTGCAGGTGGCGTGAATTACGCCCCGCGGGCGACGGTGTCGGAGCGGATGGCCGACGCGGCTGTTTCGCCCCATGCGGCACCGACCCCGCAGGAATCGCAAGCGGCGGCCGACGTGGCTGAGCAAGTAGCCGCTGCAGTCGCGGCTGATCCGCTCGGCCAGATCCCCCGCATCGCCGGTCAGGTGGTTGCGGCCGTTGCGCCGAATGCGGCAGTCAATTCCGATGTCGTGAACCCGGCGGTTCTGGCCAGGTACAGCGACGTCATCGCCCGCCACACCGGCTACAACACTCAGCCGCAGGTGGCGCAGTGGCTCGACGCAATGTCACGCGACCTGACGGGAGGACCGAGATGACGTCGGCCCACGGAGCTGACCGCAGCCTTCCGAGCACCGCTGTCGCCAATTGCATTTCGGCGCCCGCGGCATTCAGCCCTTGGATCAAGGAGTCGTTTGCCGCCACGCTGACCACTTTGGAGGCGGTGAGCGGCATTCGTGGTTTCCGCTTGTGTCGGCTGGCGGGTATCGCCGAGCACTGCTTGTTCGTCTCGATCACTGTGTGGGACAACATCGGTCATTTCGAACGGTGGAGACGAAGCGAGGCGTTCACCCAGGCCCACCCGGACCGCACGCGGCACCAGAAGCAGTTCGAACGAATGCAGACTGTTCGCTACGACATCGAGCTCGACGCTTCCGTTCGGCCTGGCGATATCGACACCGAGATTCTCCACCGCCTGTCTGCCGACTGTCCGGAACTCGTGCCGATAGGTGCGGTGCTCATGAACGAAATCGCCTGGACACCAAGCGGGTCGGAACCGTTCCACCGCTCGTGGGCGGACACCACCGAAGCGGAGGTGAGGCCATGAGAAGTCGGCGAGAACCGTCTGCGGACTGGATGGCTTCGGACGGCATGCCTGCCGTGGTCCGGGGCTGGCTGGCCGCCTCCGCGGACGCGGTCCCTGTGTCCGGCGACAGCGGCATTGTGATCAAGCACCCCAACGAAATTCGCCGGGTCCTGGCCAGTGGCGTCTACGCCAGCGAGACCCCAGTCCACCGGCACGTGCTGGGGAGCGTAGGCCAGGGAGGGCTCACGACGTCGCCGGCGGGGCGTCTCGGGGAGCGCCTGCTGATGTACGCGGCCACGCGGGATTACCAGCGACTCGACCGAGTCACGACAGAGCATGTCGATGCGTTGGTCGAGCGGCTGGATCGGCGAGCGGCGGACGGTGAGGAAGTCGATCTCACCGAAGAGATGAGCAGGTTGACCCTGAGTGTGATCGCGGAGCTGGCGTTGGGGTGGAATGCGGCTGACGAACTCGCCGAAGCGTTGGCGGCGGCGCGGTTCGACCTCGACAACGCGGACGGTCGGGCTGTCGGGCTCGTTCGCGAGCGGGTCGAGCAGACCCCAATCGCACGGGGCTCGGTTTTGACCGCGATGCTCGCGGCCGGACGCAGTCGTGATGAGATTGCCGCTCGAACTGCCACCATGCTGCTCGGCGCGCATCACGTAAGCGCGAATTGTCTGGTGTGGCCTTGGATTTCGCTCATCAGGACTCCGCCGGTGTACCGGTGGTGGCAGCAGCAGTTGAGAGCGGCACCGGCACTGGCGCGGGCACTGACCAGTGACGTGACCAAAGAGTCGCTGCGGTTGTTTCCTCCACACTGGTTAATGGGGCGCACCGCGGCCGTGGACATTGTGGTCGGCGGGCACATGGTGCCGGCCGGGACCACGATCGTGATCAGCCCATTTGTTACACATCGACATCCGGCGTTCTGGCGTGAGCCGGAGGCTTTCGATCCACAACGGCCGCGGCCGCGGCACCGCTACGCGTGGATGCCGTTCGGGCTCGGCGCCCGGACGTTTCTCGGTTCGTCCTTCACGCTGTGGATATCCGACATCATCTTGTCGGTCCTGGGGCGTCGCCTCCGGTTCCACTCCGACACAGCCCTCCGGGCGGTACCGCATTTCGGGGACACCCTGGTTGCGCCACCACTACCTGTGACCATCGAATCCCTGGGAGTCCGGCGATGACGCAGGAACATGACAACGCCCATAGCGACCAGCCCGATGAATACCAATCCAATTCAGTTGAAGGGCAACATTTTTCCCCGGGCGATCCGGCGGCTACGACTGATCCGGGCCATGGGCGACCGCAGGCCGACGGACAGCAGGGGCAAGGGACACCGGAATGGGTGTCGTTGTATGGGTTGACGTTGCCGGAGGGGCGACATGCGGACGGCCGCGACCGACTTGCCATCGAATGCCGGACCGCGCCGGGCGGAGCCGATGAGCGCGCTCGGCACGAGTTGCTGGTACGCGCCGCAGCCGCACCCAGCGTGTGGGAATGGGAGTTCGTCCGACGCATCCGAGCCGAGGGAGCGGCGATCTGGGCCTGTGCAAGCGTCGCTGGCTCAGTGGACAGATACGCCGTGCAGCTCGACGGCGCCGCACGACCGTACACGGACACCGCGCTGGGTGCCGACCTGATTTTGCCTGTGCTACGCGGGGATTGGGACATCTGCGGCCACGCCCAGGCGGAGGCCGCGGCCGAATGGCGGAAACAGCGACGCAGGACCGCATTCGACCGGGACAGATTGTGGCTTTCGGATCCAGTGGTGTGGACGCGAATGCTCGCCGATGCCGAGCAGTTCACACGCTGCCTGCGAACGGTCCCTGCGGACGAGCGGATGGTCTGGTCGCACGCAGCAGCGCGGACAGCGGGTGTGTCTGCTGTCTGGGCGGGGCGGATGCAGCCCAGCTTGGCCACGAGCTTCACACGGCTGGCGAGGGTATTGGGCTGGTCGGCCGGTGAGTGCGTGTCGCCGGTCCCGATCGTGTGGGACAGCCGTTTGAGTCTGGGACACGTGGCGTTCGGGCTGGCGAATTTGGATTCGTCGCTGCCCGATCGGCCATGTGAGCAGCTGTTTCTGCTGTTGCAGTTGATCGGCGCTGTGGTGTTGATCGGCAAAGCTCATCGCGCGCGGGGGGAACTTGCCCGCTGGCGAGCGATCGATGACGCGACCGGATCGCTGACGGAGGTGTGCCGTGAACTGCACGCCCGCGCACTACGCAGAGATTAGGGGAACGAGATGACAACAGAGATCGGATCGTCGGTGATCGGGGCATCGATCGATGCCGCACGGGCAGTGGCGCGCGGCGGCGCGGGCCTCGTGCTGGTGCTGCGGCGCGAGGGGCAGACGGCGGCCGTACTGCACTGGCAGGTGGGAGCTGACGTGTCGGTTGCCGAGCCGGCGGCAACGGTGAGAGCCGACGAGGCCGTGCTGATCGTCGTCGGGTCTCCCCGGGCCGCAGCGCCGCTGATTGCCGCGGTGAGCACGACCTACGACCAGCTGGATCGCAGCAGGGTCGCGGTACGCGCGGTCCTGCACGTGCGGAGGATCGAAAGCGGTGCAGCGATCTGGGATCTGATGGGGGCTGCCGATGGCATCGTCACAGACCCGGAGCCGATCCCAGAGCCGCGCGGAATCAGGCGCGCGGTATCGCGGATACTGTCACGCACGCCGGGTTCACGATCCAATCCCCGTGTCCCACAGCGATTCCGATGACACGGGTCGTGCTGGCCGAAGCGGCTCGATCCGGCGACTTTGGTTCCACGTGTGGACGTCGCAAGGCAGCGAAATCTCAGGAACCGACTGCGTCAGTCTTGTACGCCGGGGATTGGACACCCACCCCCTGCACGATGCGGAGAAACCTGCGGTCGTCCCCCGTCCACGCCGGGAGTCGACGATCGCACCCATCCCCGCGCCCACCCTCACTTCGCGACTCTGAGCGCTCAGTTACGTCGTGCCCCATCGCCATTGAGCCCTCGGAGTCTCTGGGCGATCATCGTCAACAGCTCCGCCAGGTATTCGATCAGCCGGTCGAAGTCACCGGAAGTCGCCTCCGCGAACACGTGCTCGGCCTGGTCGCGATCGTCGTTGGCGCGGGCAGCCATCATCCGCAACCCCCACATCTGCCTTTCATTGGCCCCCGGAAAGGTGTCGGGGACGAAGGCCGGCCTCGGCGGAGGAAAGACCGCGAACAACGAGTCAATCCACAACAAGACGGCCCCGGGAATCGACTCTTGCGGCTCCTCGCTCTCCAGCAACGCCTTCACCGCCGTCATTGCTTCCCAATGATTGCCCCCGACCATCGCTTCCAACGCGTCACGCGCACGGATCTGCCACATCGGATCATTCAATGACTTACTCCCCCTTGGCCTTCGGGCCACCGAGCTTGTGTGACGATCGGCGCCCACGTTTCGGTACCAGCCGAGACTAACCGATCTTCGCCAACGGCACCCGACGCTTTGGCCGCCCGAAACGAGGGACAGGCCCGGGAGACCTCGATGTCGGGCCGCACCGGTCGGATTTTCTGGGAGGGCCGAGTCACCGGATCCTTCTGAGCGTTTCGAGCCCCGCCTTCCGTCGTGTAATGGCGCCGGGTTTATCTGGCGGGCAGCAGGCGGTGAGCAACGTGGTTCATCAGCAGTTCGTAGGATCGGCGCCGATCATTGTGGTCGTAGACGTCGGTTTTGATCATCAGCTCGGTGGCGCCGGTCACATCCAACAGCGCCTGGAGCTTGGTCGTGACGGTGCTGGGCCCGCCGACGAGCACTTCGGTCAGGTCAGCGCCGGCGCCGTTGGTGTATCCCTGTGCTGCTGCGGTGTGCGGGCTGGGCAATCGGATCGGGTGGCCCTGCCGTCGGCGGTCGGCTCTCATACGCAGCGGTGCGGCGAGCCATTGGGCGTGCTCGTCGGTGTCGGCGACGATAGCCGCCACGCTGATCATGATCTCTGGCGCCTTGCGGTCTGCGGATGGCTGGAAGGCGTGTGTGTAGGTCTGGATGGCGTTGGTTGTGTTCGCGGGTTTCAGGTGGTGCGCGAACGCGAACGGAAGCCCGAACTCGCCAGCGACACGGGCGGTGTAGTCGCTGCTGCCGAGCATCCAGATAGAGGGCCGGTTCCCCGCAGCTGGCACCGCCGCTACCCGGCCCTCGTCACCTTCGGCATCGAAAAGGTCCATCAGCTCACGGATCTGCTCGGCAAACGGCTTGGACGTACGGTCATGTCCGCTGCGCACGCGATCGGCGATATCGCTGGGACCGCCCAATGCACGACCGAGCCCGAGATCGATGCGTCCCGGGTGAAACGCCTCCAGCGTTCCGAACTGCTCGGCCACCACCAGGGGGGCGTGGTTGGGCAACATCACGCCGCCTGCACCGACGCGCAGGTGCTGTGTCGCCGAGGCGATGCGGGCGACCGCGACCGCTGGAGCTGCGCTGGCTACTCCCCGCATGCCGTGGTGCTCGGGCAGCCAGTACCGGTGATAGCCGAGATCGTCGGCCAGGTGCGCGAGGTCGACGCTGGAACGCAGCGCCGCGGCGGCGGTCGAGCCCTGCACGATGGGAGCGGTGTCCAGCACCGAGACGCGGACCCTATGAGGTGGGGACATCCGACTGCACACCTTCCTGTGGCGACGCGGTGTCGAGCTTGCTCAGTTCCCGATCAACCATCAGCATCCATCGGGCCCGCTGTCTCCAGTCGCCGACATCGGGTTCGATCCGTGGATACGGAGGTGCGAGGGTGTCGGCGGCGGCCGGGTCGCGAACCGATCGAAGGGCTGCCGCGATCATGGCGGCCGCCACCTCGGGGTCACGGGCGTCGCCGCTGGCCGGGGGCGCGTAGCGGCTCAGTTCGGCGAGTGCGTCGCTGATCTCGCTGGTGACGTTCCCGAAGGTGGCGTAGCAGGTGCGGTTCGGCGCGTCGTGAGTGAGCCTGATGTAGGGAACCGCCGCGGTCAGGGTCTGCCACAGCGGTGCCAGTTTCCGCGCGTATCTTCTTTGACGGGCCAGGTCAGCACGCCGGAGAACGCTCACCACCACGCCGGCCAGCGGGATCAGCGCCAGCCCGACGGCGACCGCGATCTGCCCGCCGAGCTGGCCGACCGAATAGACCACGCTGAAGAACGCCGGTTTGTAGCCGACAACGGCGACAGCAACCACTTTAAGCAGAGATATTCCGTCGACACCGATGGCCATCAACGCCGTGCCGACGATCACCAGCAAGATCGCGGCTCGCATCCACGGGTAAGTCACATGGGACCGATACCGCCACGCCCGTACTCCGCCGAGGAGAAAGATCGCTAGTGCGTAGCCGTCGATGCTGGTGACCAGAACGATGTTCTGCCAGGTCGTGTAGTCCTCCAGCTGGGCGGGATGGTGCCAGGTCCCCGGCGGTGCTGTGACGGTGACCAGCGTCTGAATGCTGATGGCGAGGATCAATAGTCCGATCTCGCGGCGCGCCTGGCGTATCTGCGCGGGCGTCGGACGGGCCTGGTGAGGATTGACCAGGACGAAGAACACGGCATAGGCGCAGGCCATCGACATCCAGCAGCCGTTGACGAAGGGGCTCCACGCGATGCCGAAGAAGTCTCGGATGGAGTCCCGGGCGGGGGTGTCGATGCCGATGGTGGCGATGACCGCGAGCAAGACCAAACCGGGCGTCAAGGCTCGCAGTTGCACGTTGTCGCGGTGGGTGACGAGCTGGCCGACTTCCCAGACCGCGATCAGGATGAGCAACACCGCTTTCGCCCACCGCAACGCCAGTTCGATGCTGTCGACGCTCACCGCCGTTACGTCCTGTGGACGCGGAGACCGAACGCAGCAGCGAGGGAGTGCTCGGCGTGTCCCGTCTCGACGAGTCGATCGGGTCGGCGCCGACGGAGAGTCATTTCCGCCAGGATCCGCGCTCCGGTTTCGGCTTCCCATTCGCGCTGGTCGCTGTACATGCCCGCGGGCTCGGTCAGCGTCGAGTCGCCACCGAGCGCGTCGACCCCGCAAACAAGCGATTCCCCGCTTCCGATGTGATGCCGGAGTAGGTGGATAACCTCATGGCAGATGATCAAGGTCCGTTGGGGTGCGGGCGCCGCCTCGTCACAGAGGATGAGATCGGCCCGGCGCTTCGAGACCAGATGCCCGATCGTTGTAGTTGCGCCGAGATCGACGGCACGGATCTTGATCGCCCGGCCGCGCTGTCGAGAGAGCCTGTCGCAGAGCACGTACGGGTCCAGCGGCATCGGCACCGCAAGGTCACGGACGAGACGCTCACACCATTCGCGGAGCTGCTCGACGCTGAGGGACTGGGACTGTTCCACTGGCCTCCCCGATTCATCTTCGCTGTCAGCGTCGGGTCCATCGTTCCACAACGCGATGTGCGAGGGGTTGCGGAAGTTTGGCGGTGCGACATCGACATCGAGGATGGGCGCTCGGACAGTCGGCCAGGCATTGCTCACCTGGCTACTGAAACGGGCGTCAGCGGTGTCGGCGGTACGGCACAACCGGTAGGCCACGAACCCGCTGCGGCGAAGCACCTCGGCCAGGATTCGGGCCCGCAGTCCTGCGACGACACTCGGATCGTCACCGAAATACGAAGGGGGAACCCCGAATACAGAGGCGATCACACGTAGATGCTGCTCGGTGGCGTGTCCGCCTGCGCGAACTCGAGCGATCATCGCCGCCGCTGTCGCCGGGTCGGCACCTGTGGCGTCGGCAACGGCCTGGCCCACCGTCTCGCTGCTGTACGGCCGCCACCAGAGTTCACCTCTTGGTCCCGGAATCCATTGGCCGACAACATCGAAAAGCCAATTGAGGTGTTCGGCAATGCTGCTCGATGCAGCATCGTCACCGCTGCTGCGGGTCATCGTGGCACAGCCGGATCAGCTGTCGGCGTTCTCGTCTTCCTCGTCGTCGAGCAAGGCTTTCGCGAGTGCCCGCATCATCGAGGCTTGCTCGCGGGCGGCGGCAGGGTTGCGGGTGCCGCGATGGGCTGTGCTTGTGACGCCAGCCGCGCGCATCGCGCGTTGTAGCTCACGCCCGGCGGTCAGGAGGTCCTCCTCCGCTGATCGCTGAGCGTCGAGTTCGGCATGCATCCTGGACTCGCGCTCAGCCAGCTCCCGCTCGACTTCGGCGGCCACGAGCGGATCAGTGAAATACGCGGTGCGGACCCCGAAGAACCAAGCCAGCGCATCGAGCGTCTTCAGGGTCGGGTTCGCCTTCACGCCGCGCCGAAGCTCGCTCAAGTGGGACTCCGACAGCTCCCGCCCGGCACTTCGGCATGCGGTGACGACCTCCCGGTTCGACCATTTACGGCTTAGCTCCTCCGGAGGGCGCACCACCTCGAACAGGCGGTTGATGCGCTCGCTCAGCGTCGCCGGCGGGGCGACACTGCTCACTGGCTCATGTTGGTTCGTTGGTTCGTGTTCGGTGGTCATCACATTCCCCCGGGCGTGTGGACAGCGGTGCTGAGAATTGAGCATGCCATGCACCATGCTCCGCACACCAGCGTTCCCGGTGGCCGTGATGTCAAACCCAACCACCGCTACAGCGAACAAGTCGACTGCCGTACACTCGATCAGTTACGCTGAAATACATAGCCCCTTCGGTTCGCAAAGGTCGGTTCTCGGTGGATCTTGTCAGACAACGGCACGCCCGAGACCGTCATGCCGCGACGACGGGCAGATGGGCTGACCCAGTCGTTGTGCACTGTGGTCGGATTCGGCCATCCGGCGGCCATACCCGCGTCAACACCGGCAACTACTTGATGACTCGCTGGCGTTGTGATGTCCCTCCGTGAGACCGCTACAGCCCTGATCGGCGTCGACGGGCATCTATACACACCGCTGGGGACGCAGCCTGGCTACCGGGCGTTAGACAGGGAGCGCGGGGGCTGTCGTCGTTCTAGTGACTGCGCACGTCCACGTTGTCATGACCCGCCGTATGCAGTGTCGCATCACAGAGGGGAATCGTCGGTGACTGCGAGCCGACGACGCTTGGATCCAATTTCGGTGCTCGGGGGAGGATGTAAACCAATTGAACGCATTGGAGCACGGTCCAGCAGCCGCGAGTGGTGTGCGGCGATTCGAGTTGCTCACTCGGTCGCTGGCGTTGCCCAGGGATTGGACCGTGCCGGATCTCACGAAATCGCTTGAACGCGAGCGGAAACAGACGATCGTGTGGATGCCACTACCGGAGCACGCTCCGTCCGGTCTGTGTGGTCTGGAGTTCTACCGGCGCGATACAGCGGTGGTGTTCCATCAACGGTCTGCGGATCCCTCGCACTATCGGCGAGTGATTGCGCATGCGGCGGCACATATGCTGCTCGATCACAACCGGGACAGCGCGGTTGCACCGGTGGTGGCAGCTGCGTTGCTGACCGGCGAGGGTGATGACGTGATCGACGCACAGGACATCGAGTCGATTTTTCCCGGCGAGGAACGCAGACGAGCTGAGGCTGAGGCCGAGGAGCTGGCCAGCTTCCTCCTCGAGCAGCCTGGATGTTGCGCTGGGGCTCAGCGTCGACATACCGCCCATGACAGGTGAGAAACGCTGGGGCTCAAGGTGGGGAGCTGGGGCCGTAGACGGAGGCGGCCTCAGTCTCCGGGGTCCGGTTGTGAGTTGAGCCGGTCGATGAGCTGGTCGATGACGTGCTGGGGAAGGACGAAACCCCCGGAGTGTTTGCGGATTACCACGTCGGTGACGCCGAGCCGGTCCAAGGCATTTTCGAACGCTCGCCGGCGCTCGTACTCGGCTTCGGTGTATGTGGGCTCGTCCGACTCGAGTCCGACAAGTTCGATGTCGCCGTGCAGTGACTTGGACGCGCTGCCCGGAACGAGATTCAATCCGGCGTCGAGCTTCGCGCACGTATCGGCGTCGGGGACCGGCAGTTGCCCGTTCTCGATCCACTGCTGCCGCTTGTCGGATGGTCCGCCGGCGAGCCTGACCTGCTTCTGTGTGCGACCGAGAAAGTTTCGCCTGGCTTTCACCCGCCGACCGAAGCGTTTCAGTTGTGCTTCGGTCACCGACGCCTGATTCATGCTCGGGATCGTACCGCTTTCCATCCCGGTTACAGGTACCGATGGGGGCCCGTAGTTCTCTGGGCTGCACGAATGCGTCATCGGCGCGATACGGACAGACCCGCCCTCGACATTCGGTTACCATTCGGTCTATATTCGGTTTAGTTTCTTATGATCGAGCGCGGTGATGGCCGTACCGGGCGAAGTATGACCTCGACAGCGGTCGCTCGCGTCGGTCATCAGCGGTCGGAACGGCTGGGGAGGTGTCGGGTGCTGAGGGCGATCGCGGTAGGTGAGCCGGGGTCGGCGTCAAGGCCGATATCTCTGCGGCGCCGGTGCAGACAGGGCCGCGGCGGTGGCCGTGCACCGGAGTTCGCTGCCCCGGTACGGCGGCGGGTGGCAGCGAGTCGGCATCGGTGGAGTCCGCCTGCGTTCGGTCGAGGGAGGTTGTAATGCCGGGGTCACGGTCGATGACGCCGATGCCGCGGCGCGCGGATGGTGTGAGCCGGCTCCAGCCGACCGAGATTCTCGCATTGACGGCGGGGGGACTGGCGGCGTTGATCATTGCTCCTGGTCTCGCGGTAGTGGGTTCTGCATGGCTGGCCGGTCTGCGCGGTTATGCGGCGGCGAAACATCGCCGGTGGTGGTTGGCCCTCACTCCGGAGCGGTGGTGGATGCCGTGGAGTGCGGTCGCGGGCGTGGCGGTGGTCGCCGGGTCGGTGGCCTGGGCGTTGTCGCTGATACGCGATGGCCGCTTCGACGCGCTGGTGGTTCCTGCGGTGGTATCGCTGCTTGCTGGTGCCGTCGCCGCGCCGGGATCGTTCGTGCTGGCGCGGCGGCGCTTGCGCCAGCAGGTGCTCGAGGGCCGTACCGAGGACGTCCTCGCAACTGCACAGGTAGCCGATGCGGTGCGCCGCGCTGACGACGAGTTGACGGCGCGGTCGGTCGGGGTGAGCCTGCACGAGCACACCGTCGAGGTCCGGGTGATCGACCCGACGTTGCGAATGACAGCCCCGGTGCCGGTCGAGGTTGATGAGCAGATCCGTTACGGCATAGGCGTGTTGATGCCCGAGGATCGGCTGAACGATTACGAGCGATCGGCGCATTTCACCGCCCCAGGTTGTGACCTGCTGCTGGTTCCACGAGTCGCCGGGCAGACCCGGGCGCTCATTATCGCCGGGTCCGGTACCGGAAAGACCGAGCTGATCGCCGGATTTCATGCAGTCGCCAACCGGTCGGGGATGACCAGTGTGCTGATCGACCTGAAGGGCCGGGCGGACGATGCGCAGCGGTTCGGTGTCGACGCCCGCGCTCAGCGGGATTATCTGGGTGCGGCCGCGGATGTGCGGATCGAGCGCGGCGGCTGGGATCTGTTCGACTGCGGCCGTGACCAGTTGCTGGAACGGTTGATGTTTCTGGCGCCGAAGACCACCAGCACCGATTACTACACCCAGCAGATGCATCGCGTGCTCGACATCGTGATCGACGGCCGGGGCGCGCGGCCGCTGGTGCGGTCGCTGGATGAGCTGTCGGAACGGCTGGCGAATCCGGTCAAACATCTGGGCGCGACACTCGCGGCGCCGATCACGGTGGAGAACAAGCATGGTGTGACCGACTGCAGCGAAGTGGGTCAGAAGGTCGATGCCATGTTCGCGCCGATCCGCGAGTACTTGCCGAAAACCGGTGAGGGATGGAGCTTTTCGAAGCTCGCGCCAGGGTCTGCGACGGTGGTGTCGCTGTCGCCGGTGCTGCGTTCGGAGTTGCTGCTGGCCAATCTGATGCTGCGCGATCTGCGGGACCTGCTGGTGGAGCGGGCCCGGTCGACTTCCGATACGCGGTTGCATCCGTTGTCGGTGACGGTTGATGAGTTCCCGCAGATGGTCGAGGAGGGTGTCGACGCGGCGGAGGAAGCCGCCAAGATCCTCGAGACCTCGCGGGCAGCGCTGGTCGATCTGATTCTGGCCGGCCAGACCATCGAAGGATTCTCGCTCAACGCGATGATGCAGCGTCGGCTGCTGGGTGCGGGTGTGGCGGTGCTGCTGGGCCGGTCCGCGCTACCGGACACCGTGGCCGAGGCCGCCGGTACCCGGTGGCAACTCGAGGCGGCCGGAGATCCACACGGCTTCTCGCTGAGCAGTGCACGCGCCCAGAACACCTTCCAGATCCCGCCCCAGTATGTGCGCCGTATGCATACCGGCACGTTCTGGCTGCTACACGAAGGCGCGGTCGCGCGGTTCCTGGTCTTTCAAACCCGATAGTCGACGAAACATAGTGAGCAGGAAGGAATTTCATGTATACGAGACTCACCGTCGCGACGGTGGCACTCACGTGCAGTGTGTGCGTGGGTGTTACTGCCGGGGGGGGGGGGGGGGCCCCCCCCCCCCCCCCGCCCCCCCCCCCGCCGCCGCCCCCCCCCCCCGCCCCCCCCGCGGGGGGGGGGCGGGCCCCCCACCCCCCCCCCCCCCCCACCCGCGCCGCCCCGATCCCGGCGAGCAGACCCCGGTTCCGCCGCGGGGGCGGCCGCCGCCGGATCATCGGCCGCCCGTCCCGACG
>NZ_JARWQD010000222.1 GCF_029869545.1 Nocardia wallacei
GCTACAGCCAGGGCGCCGACGCCGCCGGTGATCTCGCCGCCGAGCTGGGCACCGGCCTCGGTGCCGTGGCGCCGGGCAAGATCTCCGGCGGGGGGCGGATCTCCGATCCGCGGCGCGCGCCCCCCGCCCTTAAGGTGGGGCCGGCCGGGGGGGGGGGCGGGGGGGGGGGGCCCCCGCCTTTGGCGGCTACCGCCGGCCGCGGCCGCTCGGCCGGGAGCTCGAGCTGGTCGGGCAGATCGCGCAGTTGTTCTGTCCAGTAGGCAATCTGGCGCGCGGCCCGCGACTGCGGATCGTCCTCGGTGCCGAGCACCTCGCGCTGCCACAGCGCGTAGTCGGCGTACTGCACCGCGAGCGGCGTCCACTGCGGCGCCTCGCCCTGCGCGCGGGCCGCGTAGGCGGCGACCACATCGCGCAGCAGCGGCCGCAGCGAGAAGCCGTCGGCGCTGATGTGGTGGGCCACCAGCACGACGACATGCTCGTCCGGCGCCACCGTCAGCAGGGTGGCGCGGAACGGCAGATCCCGCGTCACATCGAAGAACGCACCCGCGAGTTCGGCGACGCGCGAAGGCAGGTCGTCGGCCGTGACGGTCGCGGTCTCCAGCTCGAACGCCGCCGCACCGAGCGGCAGCACGCGCTGGTATCCGATGCCCTCCACCTCGGGGTAGACGGTGCGCAGCGCCTCGTGGCGGGCGAGCACGTCGCCGACGGCGGCACCGAACGCCTCCACGTCGAGCGCGCCCGACAGGCGCACGGCCACCGGGATGTTGTTGACCGCGGTCCGGTGGTCGAACCGGTTGAGGAACCACATCCGCTGCTGCGCCGGAGACAGCGGCACCAGCTGGGCCGTCTCGCCGGAGGGCAGGGTCACCGGCTCGGGGCGCGGCCGCGGGGCCAGCGGCGCCCGGCCGCCCTGTCCCGCATGCGATTCCACCCGCGCGGCCAGCCCGGCCACGGTCGAGGCCTCGAACAGCGTCCGCACCGGCACCTCGGTGTCGAGGGCGGCGCCGAGCCGGGCCGCGACCTGGGTGGCGATCAGCGAGTTGCCGCCCAGCTCGAAGAAGTCGTCGTCCAGGCCCACCCGCTCGACGCCGAGCAGTTCGCCGATGGTGTCGGCGACGGCCTGCTCGACCGAGGTGGCCGGGGCCCGGAAGACCTTGGCGGCGAAGGTCGGCGCGGGCAGCGCCCGGCGGTCCAGCTTGCCGGAGGCATTGAGCGGGAACTCGTCGAGCACCATGAAGGCGGTCGGCACCATGTACGCCGGAAGCTGCTGCGCCAGTGTGGCTTTCACCGCGTCGGGCGCGAATTCCGCGGCGGGCGCCGGGATCACGTAGGCGACCAGCTGATCGCCGGTGCGCTCGTCGCTGCGCACCACGACCACCGCCTGCGCGACCGTGTCCAGGCCGGTCAGCGCGGCCTCGATCTCGCCCAGTTCGATGCGCTGGCCACGCAGCTTCACCTGGAAGTCGGTGCGGCCGAGGTACTCCAGCTCACCGGCGGGGGTCCAGACCACCAGATCACCGGTGCGGTACAGGCGTTCGCCCTTCGGAGCCTCGCCGTCCACTGCCCCGAAGGGGCTGGCCACGAAACGGTCGGCGGTCAGATCCGGCCGTGCGACATAGCCGCGGGCCAGCTGCGCGCCCGACAGATACAGCTCACCCGCGACACCCACCGGCACCGGCCGCAGCCGGGAGTCGAGGACGTACACCTGGGTGTTGAACACCGGCGCACCGATCGGCACGGAGCCGGTATCGGCATCGGTCACCTCGTGATAGGTGACGTCGACGGCGGCCTCGGTCGGGCCGTACAGGTTGTGCAGGCGGGCACCGGTCAGCTCGCGCAGGCGCTGCGCGGTGGCGGCGGGCAGCGCCTCACCGGAGGCGAAAACGTTACGCAGCCCGGTGCATTCACCGATCCGAT
This sequence comes from Nocardia wallacei, assembly GCF_029869545.1. GTDB lineage: Bacteria > Actinomycetota > Actinomycetes > Mycobacteriales > Mycobacteriaceae > Nocardia > Nocardia wallacei_A. The sequence goes on from NZ_JARWQD010000222.1 coordinate 1,918, forward strand.
CGGCCGCGACGAATACCGCCAGCATGGACGGCACGAAGTGGGTGACGGTCACGCCCTCGGCGGCGATCAGGTCGACCAGGTAGGCCGGGTCGCGGTGGCCGTCCGGCTTCGCGACCACCAGCCGCGCGCCGACCTGCAGCGGCCAGAAGAACTCCCACACCGACACGTCGAAGGTCGCCGGGGTCTTCTGCAGCACCACGTCGTCGGCGGCCAGGCCGTACTGCGCGTGCATCCACACCAGGCGGTTGACGATCGCCGCGTGACTCACCGCCACGCCCTTGGGGCGGCCGGTCGAGCCGGAGGTGAAGATGACGTACGCGGTGTTCGAGGGATACAGCGGCGCAACCCGATCCGCGTCGGTCAGCGGGGTGTCGGCGAGGTCCGTCAGATCCAGCTCGTCGATCAGGACGACGTTGTCCGTCGTTCCGGCGAACGCCGGAATCGAGACATCACCGTCGCGGCCATCTCCCGACTCGGACGCGTCCGACGAGGTCGTCAGCACGCAGACGGGCCGGGCGGTGTCGAGGATGTAGCGGGTGCGATCGGCCGGGTGATCGGGATCCAGCGGCACATACGCACCACCGGCCGCGGTCACCGCGTACATGCCGACCACCAGGTCCAGCGAGCGCCGCATGCCCAGCGCGACAAGCGATTCCGGCCCGACGCCCTGTCCGATCAGCCACCGTGCCAGGCGATGCACCCGACCGGCGAACTCGGCGTAGGACAGAGTCGTCCCCTCGAACGTCACCGCGTCCGCGGCGGGACCGCGCGAGACCTGCGCCTCGAACAGCGACACCAGGGTGGCCGCCGCGTCGTCGGAGACCCGCGGCAGGGCCGCGTCCAGCGGGAATTCGGTGTCGTTCCAGTACCGCAGCACCAGGGTGTGCTCGGTCGCGTCCAGCAGCTCCAGATCGCCGACGCGGGTGGCCGGGTCGGCGGCGACGCCGCCGAGCACCCGCAGCAGCCGCTGGGTGAAGGTCTCGGCGAACTCGGCATCGAAAAGATCTGCGGCATAGACGAGTTCGGCCTCCATGGCACCCTCGTCGCCCGCGGCCTGGTCGGACAGGGTCAGCTGCAGGTCGAACTTCGCCGTCGGCGGATCGATGCCGACCTCCGACACCGTCAGGCCCGGCAGTTCCAGCGCGGTGTGGCCGAGGTTCTGGAACGTCAGCATCACCTGGAACAGCGGATGGCGCCCCGGGGCACGGGCGGGCTCCAGCACCTCCACGATCCGCTCGAACGGCACCCCCGCGTGCGCGAAGGCCGCCAGATCGCGCTCGCGTACCTGGGACAGCAGGTCGGTGAACGAGGTGCCGAGGTCGACCTCGGTGCGCAGCACCAGGGTGTTGACCACCATGCCGACCAGGTCGTCGAGCGCCTGCTCGCCGCGCCCGGCGACCGGGGTCCCGATCGCGATGTCGCCGGTCCCGCTCAGCCGCGCCAGCAGCGCCGCGAATGCGCTGTGCACCACCATGAACAGGGTGGTGCCCTGCCGCCGCGCGACGGCGCCGAGCCCCTCCACGAGGGTGCCGGGCACGCGGAACCGATGCGTTCCGGCCGCGTAGGCGGCCACGGACGGGCGCGGGCGGGTGGACAGCCGCAGTTCGTCGGGCAGCCCCGCCAGCGCACCGCGCCAGTAGTCGAGCTGCTCGGACTGCAGCGACCGGGGGTCGTCTTCGGAACCCAGCGTATCCCGTTGCCACAGTGCGTAATCCACGTACTGAATCGGCAGCGGGGACCAGTCCGGAACCTGCCCGGCGGCGCGCGCCAGGTACGCGGTCATCAGGTCGCGCACCAGCGGGCGCATCGAGAACCCATCGGCGGCGATGTGATGCGCCACCACCACGAGGACGTGGTCGTCGGCGCCGAGTTCGTAGATGCGCAGCCGCACCGGCGGTTCGGCGGTCACGTCGAAGCCGCGGCCGATGAATTCGCCGACGACCGACAGCAATTCGTGCGGCGCCGCCGGGACCACGTCGATCTCCGGCACGGCCTGCGCCGAGGGCAGCACCTGCTGGTAGCCGATGCCGTCGGCGGACGGGTAGACCGTGCGCAGCGATTCGTGCCGCGCGACCACATCGGCGACCGCGCCGCGCAGCGCCTCGAGGTCGAGGTCGCCGGTGAAGCGCACCGCGACGGGGATGTTGTTGGCGGCGGACCCGCTGTCGAAACGGTTGAGGAACCACATCCGCTGCTGGGCCAGCGACAGGGGCGGACGCTCGGGCCGCGCCTGCGCGGTCAGCGGTCGACGCACGCCGGTTCCGGCGCGCGCGCTGACGCGGGCGGCCAGTCCGGCGACCGTCGGCGCCTCGAACAGCGCGCGCACCCCGACCTCCGCGTCGAGCGCGGCGCTCAGCCGGGCGGTGACCTGGGTGGCGATCAGCGAGTTGCCGCCCAGTTCGAAGAAGTCGTCGTCCGCGCCGACCCGGTCGATGCCGAGCAGATCGGCGAAGATGCCCGCGACGATCTCCTCCAGCGGCGTTGCCGGGGCACGGAATTCGCGGGGAGCCAGTTCGGGCTCCGGCAGCGCCTTGCGGTCCAGCTTGCCGACCGGGGTGAGCGGGATCTCGTCGAGCACCATGATGACCGTCGGCACCATGTAGGCGGGCAGCCGGTCGGCGACGTGCGCCGACAGCTCCGCCACATCGATGGCCCGTTCGCCCACCGCGCGCACATAGGACACCAGGAACGTCGAGCCCGCATCGTTGCTGCGCCCGATCGTCACCGCGAAGTCGACATCGGGGTGGCTGGTCAGCGCGGCGTCGATCTCGCCGAGTTCGATGCGGAAGCCGCGGATCTTCACCTGGAAGTCGTTGCGGCCCACGTACTCCACCACGGGCTCGCCCGCGGCGTCGCGCCGCCACCGCACCACATCGCCGGTGCGGTAGAGCCGCGCGCCTTCGGCCCCGTAGGGGTCGGCTACGAAACGGTCCGCGGTCAGGGCCGGGCGGGCGTGATAGCCGCGGGCCAGTTGTATTCCGCCGACGTAGAGTTCGCCGACCACGCCCTCGGGCACCGGCCGCAGCCGCGCGTCCAGGACCAGCGCGCGCATGCCGCGCACCGGGCCGCCGATGGACACCGCATCGCCCGGCAGCAGCCGCCCGCTGATGTTGGTGGCGATCGTCGCCTCGGTCGGCCCGTAGGCGTTGTGCAGGCTGCGCTTGTCGAGATCGCCCGAATCACCGGGCGCCACAGACCATTTGGCGACCAGGTCGGCCGTCAGCGCCTCACCGCCGGCGATGATGGACCGCATCCCGGCCAGCGCGGCCGGATCCAGCGAGGCCAGCACCGACGGCGTGATCAGGCCGACGGTGACCCGCTCGCGCGCGATCAGCTCGCCGAGCTCGTCGCCGCCGTAGGTGCCCGGCGGCACCACCACCAGCGCACCGGCGGAGCCGACGGCCAGCAGCAGCTCGAGCACCGACGCGTCGAACGACGGCGACGCGAACGCCAGCGCCCGCGAATCGCGGTCCAGGCCATAGCGTTCCACCTGCACCGCGCTGAAGTTCGCCAGGCCCGCATGGGTGACCACCACGCCCTTGGGCACACCGGTCGAACCGGAGGTGTAGATCACGTAGGCGGCGTGCTCGAAGCGCAGCACGGCCCCGCGGTCGGCGTCGGTCACCGGATCGGCCGACTGCGCCGCCACCTCGGCGGCGAACTCCGGCTCGTCCAGCGGCAGCCATTCGCCGTCGATCGGCGGCAGCCCGTCCACCTGCGCGGTGAGCGTGATGCCCAGCCGCGCACCGGAATCCGACATCATGTGCGTGATCCGGTCGATCGGGTAGGCCGGATCGACCGGCAGGAACGCGGCGCCCGCGCGGGCCACCGCCCACACCGCCCGCAGGTAGTCGATCGACCGCGGAACGGCCACGGCCACAATGACATCCGGCCCGGCGCCGCGGGCAATGAGTGCCCGCGCCAGCCGCGCGGAGGACTCGTCCAGCTCGGCGTAGGTGAGCGAGCGGTCCTCGAAGACGACCGCCTGCCCCTCCGGATTCTCGGCGGCGGCCGCGGCCATCAGCTCCGGCAGCGTGCGCGGCGGCACGGCCGGTCCGCCGGTGCGGCCGAGCAGTTCGGCGCGTTCGGGCTCCGCCAGCAGCTCCAGCTCGCCGACCGGCAGCTCCGGCCGCTCGACGATCTCCTCGAGCAGCCGGATGAAGCGACCCGCGAGCTCCTGCACGGTGTCGTCGTCGAACAGGTCACGGGCGAAGGAGAATTCGCCGAGCATGCCGCCGTCGGAGCCCTGACCGGCCTCCCGAAGCGTCAGCGAGAGATCGAATTTCGCGGTGTCGACCTCGAAATCGACGGTGGAGACCCGTAATCCGGGCAGTTCGAAGGAGTTCTCGGGCAGGTTCTCGAACGACAGCGCCACCTGGAACAGCGGATGCCGCGCCTGCGAACGCGCCGGGTTCAGCACCTCCACCAGCCGCTCGAACGGCACATCGGCATGCGCGAACGCCTGTAGGTCGGTGTTGCGGGCCTGCGCCAGCAGCTGCGCGAAGGTCTTGGCGCCGTCGACGTCCGTGCGCAGCACCAGCGTGTTGACGAACATGCCGATCAGGTCGTCGAGGGCCGCCTCGCCGCGGCCCGCCACCGGCGTGCCGATGGCGATGTCCGAGGTGCCCGACAGGCGGGCCAGCAGCACGGCCAGGGCGCTGTGCATCACCATGAACAGCGACGCGTTGTGCCGGCGACCCAGTTCCACCAGGCGCACCTGGGTGTCGGGCGCGATCACGAACGAGTGCACGCCGCCGCGGTAGGTCGCCACCGCCGGACGGGGGCGATCCGAGGGCAGCACCAGTTCGTCGGGCAGCTCGGCCAGTTCGCGCTGCCAATACCGGATCTGGTCGGAGATCAGCGAATTCGGGTCGTCCTCCGAACCCAGCATCTCGCGCTGCCACAGCGCGTAGTCGGCGTACTGCACCGGCAGTTGCACCCACGCCGGCTGCTCCCACATGGTGCGCGCGGCGTAGGCGATCATCACGTCGCGGGCCAGCGGGCCCATCGACCAGCCGTCGGCGGAGATGTGGTGCACCACCATGCCGAGCACGTACTCGGACTCGCTGATCTCGAACAGCCGGGCGTGCAGCGGCACCTCGTTGGTGACGTCGAACGCCATGGAGGCCAGCTCGATCAGATGGGCGATCAGATTGCCCTCGGTCACCGGGACCGGGGTCAGGTCCGGAACGATCTGTGCCGCATCGAGAACCACCTGCACCGGCGTGCTGCCGGTCTCGGGGAACACGGTGCGCAGCGACTCGTGCCGATCGATCACATCGATGACCGCCACCTGCAGCGCCGCCACGTCGAGCTCGCCGGACAGCCGGATCGCGACGGGAATGTTGTCGACCGACGAGCTGGTGTCGTACCGGTTGAGGAACCACATGCGCTGCTGCGCGAGCGACAGCGGCACCTGTTCGGGCCGCTCCCGCGCCACCAGCGCCTTGCGCGCGCCGTCTCCCGCGTGCGATTCCACGCGGGCGGCCAGCGCGGCAACGGTGCTGGCCTCGAACACCATTCGGACCGGGACCCGGGTGTCGAGCGCGATGCCCAGCCGCGACGCCACCTGGGTCGCGATCAGCGAGTTGCCGCCGAGGTCGAAGAAGTCGTCGTCGACGCCGACGCGGGCGATCCCGAGCACCTCGCCGAAGATCTGGGCGACGATCTCCTCGATCGGCGTGGTGGGAGCGCGGAATTCGGAGACCGCGAACAGCGGCGCGGGCAGCGCCTTGCGGTCCAGCTTGCCCGAGGCGTTGAGCGGGAACTCCTCCAGCGCGACGATCGCCGAGGGCACCATGTAGACCGGAAGCCGTTGCACCAGAGCGGCTTTCACCGCGTCGGTGTCGATGTCGGCGCCGGGCGTGGGCACCACGTAGGCCACCAGCTGATCGCCGGTCACCGTGTCGATGATGAGCACCACGGCCTGGTTGACGTCCGGGTGGTCCAGCAGCGCCGCCTCGATCTCGCCGAGTTCGATGCGCTGACCGCGGAACTTCACCTGGAAGTCGGTGCGTCCGATGTACTCGAGGACACCGTCCGGATGATCCGCCGAGGCACTCCACCGCACCAGGTCGCCGGTGCGATACAGGCGGCTGCCGACCCCACCGGCACCCGCGCTACCTCGGCCGTCCCCGGCACCCTCATTCCCCTGGCCGTCCCCGGCACCCGCGTTACCCCCGAAGGGGTTGGCCACGAAGCGTTCCGCGGTCAGGTCGGCGCGGCCGTGGTATCCGCGGGCGATCTGCGTGCCGCCGAGGTACAGCTCGCCGGGCACCCCGGCGGGGACCGGGCGCAGGCTCTCGTCGAGCACGTAGGCCTGCACGTTCCACACCGGGCGGCCGATCGGCACCGCGTTGTAGCCGTTGGCGGCGGGCACCGTCCACGCGGTGGCGTTGACCGTGAACTCGGTGGGCCCGTACAGGTTGTGCACGGTGGCGGTGCTGAATCGCCGGAAGGCGGCGACGGTGGCCGGGGGCAGCGCCTCACCACCGACGAAAATCGTACGCAGCGTGAGGCATTCGTCCGCCGATGCGCTGGAGGCGAACACCGGCAGCAGCGACGGCACGAACGAGGTCTGGGTGACCCGGTGCCGCGCGATGACCTCCGACAGATACACCGGATCGCGGTGGCCCTCCGGCGCGGCGATGATCACCTTGGCGCCGACCGCCAGCGTGGCGAACAGCTCCCACAGCGACGCGTCGAAGGTGAACGGCGTCTTGTGCAGCGCGACGTTCGTCTCGTCCAGCTCGAATTCGTCGATCTTCCACGCGATCTGGTTCACCATCGCGGCGTGGCTCACCGCGACGCCCTTGGGGCGGCCGGTGGAACCGGAGGTGTACAGCACGTAGGCGATGTGATCGGGCAGCACCGGGGCGCGGCGCTGCCCGGAAGTGACCGGCGCCGAATCGAATTCGCTCAGATCGACGGTGTCGACCTCGATGACCGGGCAGTCGTCGGAGGTTACGCCGTCGCGGGCGGTGGTGAGCAGCACCACCGGCCGCGAGCTGTCGAGCACGTACTCGGTGCGCTCGGCCGGATGGTCCGGGTCGACCGGCACGTACCCGCCGCCGGCAGCCAGCGTGGCGTAGAGGGCGACGAACATGTCGATCGAGCGCCGCATGCCGATCGCGACCAGCGACTCCGGGCCGACACCCGCATCGATCAACTTGCGCGCCAAGCGATTCACGCGCTCGGAGAACTCCGCGTAGCTCAGCTCCCCGGCCGGGCCGAACTCGTCCTCGCGGTCGCCCGGATCGAAGATCAGCGCGGTCGCGTGCGGGCGCACCCGCACCTGCTCGGCGAACAGGTCCAGCACCGTGGTCGGCGTGGCGTCCGCGACGGCGGGCAGTGCGCGCGCGGTGCGGTTCCAGTCGGTCAGCACCGTCTGCCGCTCGGCGTCGTCGAGGATCTCGATATCGCGCACCCGCGCATCGGGCGCCGCGACGGCGGCGGTGAGCACGCGCAGATAGCGGCGGCCGAACTCGGCGACGGTGGACGCGTCGAACAGGTCGGTGGCATAGGAGACGACCGCCGACACACCGGCGGGTTCGCCCGCGGCGCCGCGCTGTTCGGTCAGCGTCCACACCAGATCGAACTTGGCGATGTCGACGTCGAGCTCCTCGGCCGACACCGTCAGGCCGTCCATCTCCATGGTGGCGTGCGACAGCTCCTGGAACGACAGCATCACCTGGAACAGCGGGTGCCGCGCCTGCGAGCGGGTCGGGTTGAGCACCTCCACCAGGCGCTCGAACGGCACGTTCGCATTCGCGAAGGCGGCCAGGTCGGCGTCGCGGGTGCGGCCGAGGAATTCGGTGAACCGCTCGGCGCCGTCGACCTCGGTGCGCAGCACGAGGGTGTTGACGAACATGCCGATCAGGTCGTCGAGGGCCTGCTCACCGCGCCCGGCGACGGGGCTGCCGATCGCGATGTCGGCGGTGCCCGACAGCCGAGCCAGCAGTACCGCCAGCGCCGAATGCAGCACCATGAACAGCGAAACACCCTGTGCCCGAGCCAGGCTCGTCAGCTGGGCGTGCAGTTCCGGATCGATGTCGAAGGTGACCCGGCTGCCGTGGAAGCTCTGCACCGGCGGGCGCGGGCGGTCGGTGGGCAGATCCAGCTGATCCGGCAGGCCCGCCAGCGCGCCGTGCCAGTACGAGATCTCCCGGGAGGCAATGGAATCCGGATCGGTCTCGGCGCCGAGCAGCTCGCGCTGCCACAGGCTGAAGTCGGCGTACTGCACCGGCAGCGGCGCCCATGCCGGGGCCTGCCCGGTCGCCCGCGCCAGATAGGCGGCCGTGACGTCGCGGGCCAGCGGGCCGAACGAGAATCCGTCGCCCGCGATGTGATGCACGACGATGGCCACCGCGTAGTCACCGTCGCGCTCCGGTCCGGTCACCCGATGGACCTGGACGCGGATCGGCAGTTCCTGCGAGACGTCGAAGCCGGTCGACGCGAACTCGGCCAGCGCACCGGCCAATTCGTCCTCGGACGTGGGCCGCACCTCGATGCCGAGGTCCACCTGATCGATCGGCACCACCCGCTGGTAGCCGCCGTCCTCGGACTCGGGGAAGACGGTGCGCAGCGATTCCTGGCGGGCGATCACATCCAGCAGCGACGCCTGCAGCGCGTCCAGGTCGACCTCGCCGCGCAACCGCACCACGAAGGGCAGGTTGTAGGTCGGCACGCTCGGATCGAACTGGTTGATGAACCACATCCGCTGCTGCGCCAGCGACAGCGGCACCCGCTCCGGCCGCGGCTTGGCCACCAGCGGCGGCCGCGAAACGCTTGCGGGAGTGGCGGATTCGACGCGCACCGCGAGGGCGGCCACCGTCGGCGTCTCGAACAGCGCCCGCACGCCCAGCTGAATACCGAACGCCGCGGAGATGCGCGCGACCACCTGCGTGGCGACCAGCGAGTTGCCGCCCAGGTCGAAGAAGTTGTCGTCGATACCGACGCGCTCGTGTCCCAGCACATCGCCGAAGACACCGGCGACGATCTCCTCGACCTGATTGCGGGGGGCGCGGTATCCGGCCGCGTCGGCCGCGAACACCGGTTCGGGCAGCGCCTTGCGGTCCAGCTTGCCGGAGGTATTGAGCGGCAGCGCGTCCAGCACCATGATCGACGCGGGCACCATGTAGCCGGGCAGCTGCTCGGCCGCGAAGCGGGTCAGCTCGGCCGGATCGACCGAAAGCCCCGGAGCCGCAACAACATAGGCGACCAGCTGCTGACCGGTGGCGGTGTCGGCCACCAGCACCACGGCCTGGCTGACCGCGGGATGGGCGAGCAGGTCGGTCTCGATCTCGCCCAGCTCGATGCGCTGACCGCGGAACTTGACCTGGAAGTCGGTGCGGCCGATGTATTCCAGCGCACCGGAGTCGTTCCACCGCACCAGGTCGCCGGTCCGGTACATGCGCTCGCCGTCGGCGGAGAACGGACTGGCAACGAAACGGTCGGCGGTCAGGTCAGCGCGGCCACGATAACCGCGGGCCAGCTGTCGGCCCGCCAGGTACAGCTCACCCGGGGCACCGATCGCGACCGGGCGCAGCCGCGAATCCAGCACGTAGACTTCGACATTCCATTCCGGCACCCCGATCGGCACGATCGTGGTGTCGGATTCGGTTGCCTCCCAGTAGGTTACGGAGACGGCGGCCTCGGTGGGGCCGTACAGGTTGTGCAGCCCGGCCGAGCTGATCGCGCGGAAACCCGCGGCGGTCTCCGGCGGCAGCGCCTCACCGATGACGAAAACGGCACGCAGCGAATCACAGTGCGCCCGGGTGGCGTGCGAGACGAACACCGTCAGCATCGACGGCACGAAGTCGGTCACGGTGACGCCGTGCCGCTCGATCGTCTCGGCGACGTAGGCCGGGTCGCGATGCCCGTCGGGGGTCGCGATCACGAGCTTCGCGCCGGTCAGCAGGGGCAGGAAGTAGCCCCACAGCGATACGTCGAAGGTGGTCGCCGTCTTCTGCAGGTAGACGTCGTCGCCGGTCAGGCGGTACCGGTCCAGCATCCACAGCTGCTGGTTCACGATGGCGCGGTGGGTGACCGTCACGCCCTTCGGCCTGCCGGTGGAACCGGAGGTGTAGATGACGTAGGCGGTGTGCTCCGGCCGCAGCGGCGCCAAGCGGTCGGCGTCGCCGATCGGCGCGTCGGAGAAACCGGAGGTGTCCAGGGTGTCGATCGCCACCCGGCGCACCGACTCCGGCAGCTCCATCTCGTCCCCGGAGACCGTGAGAACACAGACGGGAGCGGCGGATTCGAGGATGTAGGCGGTGCGCTCGGCCGGATGGTCCGGATCGATCGGCACGTAGGCGCCACCGGCCTGCAGCACCGCGTGCATGCCGACCACCAGCTCCAGCGATCGCCGCATCCCCAGGGCCACAAGCGATTCCGGGCCGACACCGTCGGCGATCAACGCCCGCGCCAGCCGGTTGACCCGCGCCCCGAACTCGGCGTAGGTCAGCGTCTCACCCTCGTAGTCGAGCGCGATATCGTTCGGGCGCACCGCGATCCGGTCGTTCAGCAGCGCCGTCAGGGTGGTGTCGGGCACCTCGTGGTCGGAGTCGTTCCACGCCGCCAGGGTGCGGTCGAGCTCGGACTCCGTGGTGATCGGCATATCCCACAGCACCTGGTCGGCCTCGGCAGCCAGGAACCGGTCGAAGAACTCCAGGAACCGCGAATGATGTTGCCGCGCTTCGTCTTCGGTGTAGAGGTTCGGGTTGGTCTCGAAGTCGATATGCGAGACCGTGCCACCCATCGACTGATAGAAATTGACACCGAGGTCCTCGATGGAGCCGGTCGACAGCACGTGCATATGCCCGACCACGGGGCCCAGCGACACCTCGTCGGTGAACAACATGATGTTCACCCACGGGCCGAAGAACTCCTTGGTGACCGCCTCGCCCCCGGCGCTGTCGCGGCGGATGTCCTCGTGCCGGTACCGCTGATGCCGCAGCGCGCCCGACACCTCGACGGTGACCGACTTCAGCAGATCGGCGACGGTCGTGGAGTACCGGACCGGCAACCGCAGCGGCACGATATTGGACGAGACGCCGCCCGAGCGCCGCATGATCGCGGTGGTCCGCGCCGTCACCGGCAGGCTCAGGATGACCTCTTCGCTGCCCGTCCACTGCGCCAGGTAGGCCGCGAAGCCCGCGAGCAGCAGCGCCGCCGGGGAAGAGTCGTGCCGCCGCACGGCCGCATCCAGCAGCTCCGCCTGCTCGGGCGAGAGCGTCGCGCTCGCGACCCCGTTCAGCGGGGCGGGCGCCGCGGAGCGCCCGACCAGGCTGGAGCCCTCCTCGAGGCCCTCGACGCGCTGCGCCCAGTGCTCGCGATCGGCCTGGAAGCGGGTGCTCTCGCGGTACTCGAATTCGGATCGGACCAGCTCACGCAGCTTGGTCGGCTTGTACGGCTTGGGCTCGACGCCGTCGAGGTAGGCGGTGTACAGCTCGCACGCGCGGTTCAGGTAGTTCATCGCGCTGAAGCCGTCGAGCACGATGTGGTGCGCGCGCAGGTACCAGAACCAGTGGTCGTCGGCCAGCTGCAGGACGGCCAGCCTGATCAGGCGGTCGGTCAGCAGATTCAGCGGACGGCTGTACTCGGCGCGCATCCATTCCTGCGCCGCCGCCTCGGGATCCTCGGCCTCGCGCAGATCGAGGTAGACGATCTCGTCGCGGTCCGGGATGGTCGGGTCGATGTACTGCATCGGCTCGCCGTCGCGCTCGGCGAGACACATGAAGCCCGAATCGAGTTCGTTCGAGGAGTCGATGCACGCCTGCCGCAGGATCTCGCGGTCCAGATCGCCCCGCAGATCGACGTACTGGGCGATGTTGATCGGCACCTGCGGATCCAGATGCTGGGCATACCAGATACCGAGCTGCGCCGGAGACAGCGGGAAGAGATCATCCCCCGAAACCGGCGTGGGCGTCACCTCGCTGCCAGCTTCGCCGTTTCCGCCGAAATCCAGCCGGTCCAACCCTAACCTCACTTCCGGAACACCGTGCAGCGCTCCCCGATGGCACACCGACGCGGACGCTCACCTGTTTCAGCGCGGCGTCCGGCGTTCGGGGCTCACTTCGAACTCAATCAGACAAAAATGTTCGTAGGATCTATCCGTCGGCCATGCCGACCTTGTTACATGGAACCGACCACACCCGCCGGGCACGGATAATCCACTCGCTGAACCTCACTGCTGACCACCGGACCAATCTACCGCCCACTCCGGCCACCTGACCAAAAAGGGTCATAGCCGTTGAGCATCATGGGAGTTCATTCATTCCGGACCTTGCGGACCGCTCGCGTTCTGCCTGACAGGGCAGGGTGAGGAAACTTACCGTACCGGTTCCGGATGCGCATCCCTCAAGGTGCGGTCGAGTCGCCACCCTTGCGATCGCGCGCGGGGTCGTAGAGGTGGGACTGGGCGCACCCTGCGGTGCGGGCCAGCGCGCGGCCGACCAGCACGACCGCGGCCTGCCGCAGCCCCGCGGCCTCCACCTGGTCGGCGATATCGGCGAGGGTGCCGCGCAGGATCCGCTCCTCGGGCTGGCTCGCGCGATAGACGACGGCCACCGGGCAGTCCGCGCCGTACTCGGCCGACAGCTCGGCGGCGAGCGGGCGAATGCGGGTGATCGCCAGATGCAGCACCAGCGAGGCCCGGGTGCGGGCGAAATCGGCCAGCGCCTCGGTGTCCGGCATGGCGGTCGAGCGCGCCTGGGTGCGCGTCAGCACCACCGACTGCACCAGCTCCGGCACGGTCAACTCGGTGCCCAGCAGCGCGGCCGCGGCGGCGTAGGCGGGCACGCCGGGCGTGACATCCCAGGGAATGTTCCGCGCATCCAGCCGCCGAGCCTGCTCGGTGAGCGCCGAATATATCGACGGATCCCCCGAGCACAACCGCGCCACATCCTTCCCCTCGGCATGCGCCCGCACGCAGTGCTCGACGATCTGATCGAGATCGAGCGACTGCGTATCGATCAGCTCGGCCCCCGGCGCACAGTGCCCCAGCACCCCCGGATCCAGGTACGTCCCCGCATACAGACAAACCGGCGACTCCCCCAACAGCCGCACCGCCCGCACGGTCAACAAATCCGCGGCCCCGGGCCCCGCCCCGATGAAGTGCACGGTCATGCGGGGAGTGTAGGCAGCGGCACCCGCACCTGCCGGACCGCACCCACGCTCAGCGCAGCCGATCCACCTCGATCGTGAGCGCACACGGCGAACCGGTCCGGTACGTGCCGGTCGTCTCGCCCTCGTCGACGTAGCCGAGTTCATCGGTCCGCCGGAACACAAGCAAACTCACCGGCGGGGTCAGGTCGACGATCCAGTAGTGCGGTATGCCCGCCTCTGCGTACTCGCTGGGCTTAGTGACTGTATCCGTCCGGCGCGATCCAGGGGAGATGATCTCGATGATCAGGACCGCTTCGGAAGCACGCAGGATCCCACCTTCGGAACCGACGCGATCGAACTCGGTCCGCCGGACAACGACCAAGTCCGGGCGGCGCACCGTGGCTGGTTCGCCGTCCGGAACCAACTGCAGGTCGAGGTCCACGTCCGGAACAACGATCAGATCCGTCGGCAACTGCGCATCCAACTGCGAGAAGAGCCTCCCATCGGCACGGTTGTGGTGCGGCGTCGGTGATGGCGACATGACCAGTACCCCCTCCTGCAACTCCCAGCGGTGCTGGTCGTCTTCGGGGAGCGCCACATAGTCGGCGATCGTCAACAACCGCCGCGGATCCGGAAGTGCCGTCACTTCAGCTCCTCACCTCGCCTCCGTGGTCGCCCCAAGTCTCCCACGTCAACCATTCGAGACCAGGCAGGCGGCGGATGGATTTCCCTCATTCCCGCACGGGCTCCATGTCCCGCACGTCTTCCTGCTCGCGCGCAGCGCGATGGTGTTCAGCGGCGTGAGCGTAGGTAGGCGTCGTGGTCGCGGTCTTCGCGGTAGTAGCGCTGGGTGAGCATCAGGAGGCGGTGGATTTCGGCGGCGAGCCGAGGTCGGTCGATGGGTTTGGCGATGATCGGGTCGCCTGTCTTTACGTAGTAGCGGCCGTCGTCGTAGTCCATCCACCAGAAGCTGCGGCCGGGGGTGGGGCGGGCGTCGAGCGCGGGGCCGGGGAAGACGGTGATCTCGCCGAGGGCACGGCGGGGGCGGTCGAGGATTCGGGCGAGTTGGTCGGTGAGGGTGGGTTTGTGGGATGGGTGGACGAAGCGTTCGCGATCGGCTCCTATATCGGTGCGGCGTAGTTCCAGCGGCTGCCGACTCCCGGGCCCGGCGTGCGGCAGCACCGTTACCGCTTGTTGCGCGACTTTGGTTGCGGCGCAATAGGTAAGGGCCAATTCACCACCAGTATCCGGTGCAATGCCGGATTTCTGGGTCAGCGTGGCTCCCACCTGCCCGCGAATTGCGCCGTGAAAGCGGTAGGTCCGCGACATATCTTGCCCGCCAAAGCCTTTGGACTCGACCCGAGCATCCGGTTCGAGCAGCACCGTGAGCGCGTGCTCGATATCTTCCGCGTACTTGCCCAGCAGGTTCTGCACGGCGGCCTCGCGTTCCCGCTTCAGCTCCTCGAAATCCGCGATATCGGTGCGGTAGGACAGCGGATACGGTAGCCGATCGCGACCATATGCGGCCCAGAGGATTTCGAACTCCTGCCCGGTGAGCTCAATCTCGCGGACGGTCATCTTCGCCTACCACCTCGAGAGCCTGCACCTCCGAGGAACGCAGGCCGGTCACCTCATCGCCGTGCTCCCGGGTGACCAGATATTCGGGCGCACCTGCGCGCTCCTTCTCCTCGGCAACGGGCTTGCCCGCGAACGCCCCGATACCCGGCGCACCCGCGACACCGGGCCTGTGCGCCCCCACACCATCGGAATCTGCACCCGCCACTACCGGAGCTACCGCAGACACACCGCCCCGCACGCTCCGCCCGGAACCACCGGCCCCCACACCATTCCCCGCCCCAGTGAATCCACCACCACCGCCCACCCCACCCGCACTACTGGATTCACCGCCCCCACCCGACCAACAAGAACCACCCCCTCTACTCGAATCACCCTGCCAGCCAACGCCACCCGCCCCAGCGGAACCACCCGACCCGCTCACGCCACCCGGCCAGCCGACGCCGCCCGACCTCGCGGAACCACCCGGCCCGCCCGAGCCATACGGGAGACCGGAACCGCTGGGCCCACCCGAGCCGCCGACACCACCGGAATGTTCGAAACTTCCTGTGCCCCCGTTGGTCCCGGAAATCGCCGCTGGTATGGAAGGCGGCGAACCGGTCTCGGCCGGTCTCGTTGCAGTCGAACCGGCCTCGGCCGGTGGTGTGGCGGGCGGCTCGGTTGTCGCAATATGCGCGGGATTGTGGGCGGGGATCGCCGGATCGGTCGAAACCGGTTGTGTACCAGCCTGGTCCGTGCCTTCGCAGTGGAGACCATCGCTCCCGCGATCGGCAACCGCGGGGGCGATCGAATGCGAGGAGCCAGCCGAAAGGCTTTGCATAACATCAGAATTGCCAAGCAACAGACCACTCGGCACCACAGATCCATCGGGCGCGCTCGGACCATCAACGATCTCGGGCGCGTCGGGCATATAGGGCATCCCGGCGTCGGTGTGTGCGGCGACCTGGGCGTATACCGTCCGCAGGATCCGTCGCGCCTCCTGCTCGGCCTCGGTCGCGGTGTGGTCGCCCATCTTCATGACTCCACCCTTCGGCAGCGTCTTGCCGGTGACGTCGACGGGCTCGGTGATACCCGGCATCAGCAGCCGGGTCTCCTCGAGCCCGGCTCGCATCTCCTGCAGTTTCAGGCCGATCGCGGCCGCCGCCTGCGCCAGCGGCATCGACCGGTCGCGATAGCGCTCGATCGCGGCCACCGCCGCCGACGCCGCCGCGCCGGACCAGCCGCGCCCGTGCGGAGCGTCGACCGTGCGCTCGAATTCGGCGGTGAAGGTCGAGAACGTCAGGGCCAGCTTCCTCGACATATCGTCCCAGGTCCGGTACGCGTCGTCGACGAGGTCGGGCCGCATGGCCGATACGGTATTCGTCATCTGCTCGAGGGTCAGGTGGTCGTAGTTGTCCGGCGAGGTGATGTGCGGCGGCTGCAGCGGTCCGGCGTAGCTACCGGCAATCTCCCTCTGGCTCTGGTAGATCCGCTCCCGCTCGGCACTCCACTGCGCCTGCGCCTCGATCACGCGACCGCGGTAATCCCCGTAGCTCGTCACGACCGCTCCGTCGCGGAGATCCGCGCCGCGGCGGCCCGATCGTGGGCGGCGAAGTTCGCAATCGCCTTGGCCACCACCGCTTTCGCGGTCAGAACGGCATCGATGTGCCGCCGCACCACCGCATCGAGCGCACGATCGCTCCCCGCCGCCGTCAACGAGAACTTCCTGGCGAGCACCACTCCGGAGTCGAACGTTCCGAACCCGGTGACGTGACCGATCTTCCGCGCCTCGCTCAGCACAGCGCCGAGCCTGTCGATGTGACGCTCACAGACCTTGTCGAGGCCCGCACCGACCTCGGGATCCAGCGACAGCCGCCCCGCATCGGCCTGCTCGAGCAGCCCTTTCCACCCGTATGGATCGACCCCGAATCCCATAACTCCCCCTCCTCGATTGGACGATCCGAACCGGAACCAGAAAAATCGAAGCCGCTACGGCGAGCCCCCGTACCAGCACAAACACTATCGCCCACCCGCACCCACCGGCAAGCAATAGCTGGTTCCCGCACCCCTTGTTCGGAATCCAGCCGAACCCTTGCCGCTATTTAGTCCACCAACCAAGATTTCCGCTGGTAGTAAGGGTCGTAATCATCTTCGTCGTCGTACGGGTCATAGGTCCCTGGCGCGGACGAGGCCGACCGCTGCTGTGGCCAACCCTGCTGCCCGTAGCTCTGATGCGGCGATCCATATCCGTTATCGCGATACGAATCGTGCGAGGACGGTTGATGTACGGCACTGAGGGGCTGATTCATCGCATCCTCGGTCGCGTCGACGGCCGCGGCTATGCGCGGGTCGGCCCGAAAATTCGCCGTTGCCTCACGTACTCCCGCTCGCGCCTCAGCCAACGCCTGAGCAGCGAGCCTGGTGAGTTCCGCAGCGATCGCCGAACCTCCGTAGCGCAGCGCCCGATCATCGACATGAACGAACACTTGCCCGTCGGCACACGCTTCGACGACCAGAAAGCCGTCCCCCGACTGAGCCCGCGAGCGCGCGGTGGTCAACGCCTCCACCAGCTTCCGGGTGTTGTCCTGCATCGGATCCAGACCGGCGCTTGTCATGCCGTGCTCCTCGCTCTGAATTGTCGGTCGACCCCAACGCCCCATCCAGGACATATTGAGCCAACCTCGCTCACCCCCGTAGGATCCCCGTTCGTGGCCGACCCATTGAGTGAAACGCTGAAGATCGACGGCAGGGATGCGGCCGTGCTGGCACGCAATGTGAAGACATATGCGACGGACATCAAGGCTGTCAAGACCGGCGAAGCGTCGGCAGCGGTCGCCGCCGGATTCCCGGGATTCCAGATCGGGCAGGCATGCAGCACCGCGAGCACCGCCGCAACCACCGCTGTCCAGGACCTGGGTAAAGTGCTCGATACGATCGGGGACAACACCGTCACAGTGGCGGCGAAGTTCCTGCAGATCGATGAGGCGAAGGCTCGCGAGTTCGATCGTCTGGGCGCCGGGCGGTAGAAGACAAGGGGGGCGCGGTTATGGCTGCCGCAACGAAATCTCAAGCGGAACAATGCGATCCGAACGCGCTGGACACACTCATCAAGGAGTGGCAGACCGCGCACGACACCATCACGACGAGCCTTGACAAAGCGGGCAACGACTACAATCAATCCCAGTCCTACTGGACCGGCAAGACCGGCGATCGGGCCCGCGAAACCACCCAGCAGGCCGTTACCGCGGGCCGAACCTTCACTGGCGAACTCCAGACCGCCATCACCACCGTCTCCGGCGACCGCGACGCTATCTGGCGCGCCAAGACCAGTGCGACGCAATCCATTACGAACGCGATCAACGCCAAATACGACGTCGCCGAGGACGGCACGGTCGAGCCGAGTGAGGGCGCGAAGATCGCCGCGCAATCGTCCTCCGAGGACAAGAACGACCAAACGGCAGCCCTCGCCGCCCTCCGAAAGTACGGCAAAGACACCTTGGAGCCGCCGATCAAAACGGCACTCAACGAGCTGGGAACAGCGGTCGAGACCGCCGGTACGCACATCCAGAACGCCTTTCAGAACAGCGGCGGCCTCACCACGGTCGCCGTCGAGGCGCCCGGCAAACTGGACCCGACCAAACAGCTGACCGCGGAGCAGGGCAAAGAGGACGGCGAAACCATCGCGGACGGCAAGCTCTCCGACGAGGAGCGCCAGCGCATTCTCGACCACCTGAAAGCCACCGGGCTCACCCCGGAACAACTCACCGCCTTGCAGAACGGAGGCGACGTCACCATTCCGCAGTCCTCGATGGACTACCTGACCAACCTGTACGACAAGTCGGGGCGGGATGGTCTGCTCACGCTCTCCGAGACGCTGAAGACCGACAAGTCTCCACAGGCGCAGGATCTGCGTACGTATCTCGCCAACGGCATGATGACCGTCTCGAACGAGAACCTCGTCACCCGTGACGCACAGGGGAAAATCCAAGACCGCGGTGGCTTCAATAAGCTCAACCCGGAAATCCGCGAATTCGTCGGCACCCGGCCGAACATCGGCGGTGCACCCGACTCCAACACCAGAGATCTCCCCGACGATTACCGCGGCGGCTTCCTCGAACCCAAGATCGACAACCGAAGCGGGATAAAGGACTATACCGCCGACATGGACAAGTTCGCGGACTTCGTCAACGGCGCAGGGGAACGCTATCAACCCGGCGACAGATTCGGTGTCGAGTTGGGACGCCAAGCGGCACACCAGGCTTGGATCGTCGACAACGGCGGATACGGGGATTTCGAAGGCACCAAGCTTCGCGACACGGAATCCGAACAGCACACCGAGAACAGCGCGACCGACCTCCTCGCCGCCGCATCCCGCAACAAGGACGCCAACTATGCCCTGCTCACCGGAAACGGCAGCGAGGAACTGTTCGGCAAGGACACTCCGGGGCAGTCCTGGCATCCGTACGATCGTGACACCACCGTCGGCACCCTGCTGACCCACGAGTGGAACGATGATGGAGCGGCTCTCGGCTCAATGGTTGATTGGACGTACGAGGACGCCCATAGTTCCGACCCGACGCGGGCCGGCCACGCCGGTCAGGCGGCCGGTGCACTCTCCGAGCTGATGTCGACCACCAAGGCCGGCAACGGAACCAATATCTACGAATCCCTGCTGAACATGCCGGATCAGAACGGCGAATCGTTCGCAAAGGTCAATCCCCTTGCAGCGCAGGGGATTGCGAAGGGTCTCTCGCCCTTCGTCGCCGATATCGTCGGCGCTCCCGCCAGCGTCACGGGGACCCACGGATTCCCTTCCGAGAGCCTCGGTCCGGTGGAGGCGACCCGACTCTTCAGCGTCTTCGACGGTGACGAGAAGGCCGGCGCAACCATGAACGGATCGGCGCTGGCTGTGGCAGATCAGATCGATAGGCGCTTCGCCGACGGCGCGACCGGGACAGGTCCGGAGCAGGTCGACCTCGGTCACTACTCGGGCCGACTGCGCGGCGTCGTCGACGCAGGGATCAACGCCAGCATCGCGGACCTGAATCTGAACGAAACCGACAGCGCCAAAGCACAATCCGATCAACGGGCTGCCGCCTATGGAGTCGGTCAGAACCTGATCGGCATGGCGGGCATGGCCGGACCCGCCGGTGGCCTCGGCGGTCCCGTTGTCCAAGCTGTCTCCGAGTACTACAAGAACGATCTCACCAGCGTCGATCCCGACCTCAGCAACAAGACTCCAAGCGTCAAGGTCGGCGACAACGTCAACCTTCAGCAGTCCGGGACAATAGGTGCGCAGCGCTACAACATGCTTGCGCAGCTCGTCGAATCCGGTCAGATCAATTCGGGCATGCTACCCGGACCGGTCTACGACACCATGCTGACGACATCACCCGACGGCTCCGTATCCGTGAAGCCCTATATATCGGCGGCCGACACCCCCGAAACGGCTGGCATACTGGACAATTCGATCCCGGGCATCCTCTCCGACCACGGCATCAGCTCCGAGGGGCAGCAGAACTACCTGAACAACGGCAATCAGGCTCAGGAGATCTACAAGCGCATCATCTCCAACGGAACCATAGATGGCCAGCAGGAGATCAAGCGGCTGAGTACCGATGAACTCGAACGTCAGGGGTATAACCAATGGTCGACGACCCGATGAGCGCGAAACGCGCGCGGGCGAGAAGCCAGCTCGCCCCCGCACCCCCCCGAAGGGGCGCATTTGTGCTATGTGTAGTGTAGGTTAACCCGATAA
>NZ_JARWQD010000223.1 GCF_029869545.1 Nocardia wallacei
ACGTTCGACGTGTCGCTGTGGGGCTACTTCATGCCGCTGCGCGCCGGGGCGAAGCTGGTGGTCGCCACGCACGACGGTCATCGTGACCCGGCGTATCTCGCGGAAACCATTGCCGCGCAGCGGGTTACCGTCACCGACTTCGTGCCGTCGATGCTCACGGTGTTCGCGACCCAGACCCCCGCGGGC
Source organism: Nocardia wallacei (assembly GCF_029869545.1). Classification (GTDB taxonomy): domain Bacteria; phylum Actinomycetota; class Actinomycetes; order Mycobacteriales; family Mycobacteriaceae; genus Nocardia; species Nocardia wallacei_A. Next base: position 187 of record NZ_JARWQD010000223.1, read on the forward strand.
TCCATACCTTCGCTGCGCGACGTGTTCGTGATCGGTGAGGCGCTACCGCCGGAGACCGTCGCGGCGATGCGGGCGGTGTCGGATGCCGCGGTGCACAACCTGTACGGGCCCACCGAGGCGGCGGTGTCGATCACCTACTGGCCCGCCACGGGCGCGGAGCGGTCGAGTGTGCCGATCGGCCTGCCGCAGTGGAATTCCCAGGTGTACGTGCTGGATTCGCGGCTGCGGCCGGTGCCCGCAGGGGTTCCGGGTGAGCTGTATCTGGCCGGTGATCAGCTGGCGCGCGGGTATCTGGCTCGCCCCGATCTGACCGCGGATCGGTTCGTGGCCAACCCCTTCGGGGATATGCGTGGCGGCGGAGCCGATGGTATGCGTGGCGGCGGAGCCGACGGTATGGGTGGCGGCGGAGCCGATGGTATGCGTGGCGGCGGAGCCGAGGGTATGCGTGGCGGCGGAGCCGACGGTGTGGGCAGCGGCGGAGCCGAGGGTATGGGTGGCGGCGGAGCCGATGGTGTGGGTGGCGGCCGTGTGGGAGGCGGGCGCATGTATCGCACCGGCGACCTCGTTGTCTGGCGTGAGGGCGGGGTGCTGGACTATATCGGCCGCACCGACTTCCAGGTGAAGTTCCGTGGTCAGCGCATCGAGCTGGGCGAGATCGAATCGGCGCTGCTGGCGCAGCCGTCGGTGAGCCAGGCCGTCGCCCTGGTGCTGCCGTCCGAGGTGGGCGATCAGCTGGTGGCGTACGCGGTCCCCGCACCCGGTGCGCGGATCGATTCGGATCAGCTGCTCGCGGCGCTGCGGCGGACCTTGCCCACCTACATGGTGCCCGCGACGATCGTGGAGCTGGCCGAGTTCCCGCTCAACACCAGCGGCAAACTGGACCGTAAGGCCCTGCCGCGGCCGCGATTCGCCGCCCGTGAGTTCCGGGCCCCGTCCACCCCGATCGAGGAGATCGTGGCCGGGGTGTTCGCCGAGGTCCTCGGGATGGAGCGGGTGGGCGCCGACGACGACTTCTTCGCCCTCGGCGGCAACTCGCTGATCGCCACCCAGGTCGTGGCCCGGCTGAGCGCGGCGCTCGACACGCGGGTATCGGTGCGGACGCTGTTCGACACACCGTCGGTGGCCGCGTTGGCGGCCGGAATCGTCCCGGGCTCCGAGGGCACGGCGGACCGGCCGCCGCTGACCCGCGCCGAGCGGCCCCGGTTCGTGCCGCTGTCGCTGCCTCAGCAGCGCATGTGGGTGCTCAACCAGGTCGACCCCGAATCTCCCTCGTACAACCTGCCTTTCGCCATCCGGCTGACCGGCGACCTGGACGTGCCCGCGCTGCGGCTGGCCGTCGCCGACGTGCTGGAGCGGCACGAGGCGCTGCGCACCCGGTTCCCGGTGCGCGGACCCGGCGGGGAACCGCACCAGGAGATCCTGTCCGTGGCCGAGGCGCTGCCGGACGGGCTGGTGGTCGAGAGCGCCACCCCGGGCGACCACGAGCGGGTCGCCGCGCTGATGTCGGCCGGGTTCGATGTCACCGCGCATCCGCCCGTGCGGGCCCGGCTGTTCTCCGACGCGACCGCCGGTGACCACCTGCTCGTCGTTGTCGTGCACCATATTTCGGCCGACGGCGTCTCGCTGGCGCCGCTGGCGCGGGATCTGGTCACCGCCTACCTGGCGCGGACCGGCGGCACGGCACCGGGCTGGGCGCCGCTGCCGGTGCAGTACGCCGACTTCGCGATCTGGCAGCGTGCGGTCATCGGCACCGACGACGACGAAACATCCGAGGCGGCCCGGCAATCGGCGTACTGGCGGCGGCAGCTCGCCGGGGTGTCCGAGGCCGCGCGGCTGCCACTGGACCGGCCCCGCCCGGCGCGGCCGTCCGGGCGTGGGGCGTCGGTGGTCGCAACCGTGCCCGCCGCCGCCCATGCGGGACTGGCAGCCGTTGCGCGCGAGCATAATTCGTCGCTGTTCATGGTCGTGCACGCCGCGCTGGCGGCGCTGCTGGCCCGGCTCTCCGGTGGATCGGACATCGCGGTCGGCACGCCGATCGCGGGCCGGGGCGCCGCGGTCCTCGACGATCTGGTCGGCATGTTCGTCAATACGCTGACCCTGCGCGTCGACGTCGATCGGGCCGCCCCGTTCGCGGCCCTCGTCGACCGGGCCCGCGAGACCGACCTGTCGGCCTTCGCCCACGCGGACATCCCGTTCGAGCGGGTGGTCGAGACGGTCGCACCCACCGTGGACGGCCCGCCGTTCCAGGTGATGCTGTCGTTCCAGAACCTCGCGCGGCCCGCGCTCGAGCTGCCGGGCCTCACCGTCGCGGCGGTGGACACCGGCGAGGTCGTGGCGAAGTTCGATCTGCACGTCACGGTCGAGCCGCGCTACGCCGAGGACGGGACGCCGGATCAGCTGGTCGTCGAATTCACCTACGCGACCGACCTTTTCGACGAATCCACCGTGCGGGATCTGGGCCGCCGCTTCGAGCGCCTGCTCACCGCGGTCGCCGCGGACCCGCGGGCGATCGTCGGCGACGTGGACCTGCTCGATGCCGACGAACACGATCGTGCGCTGTCGGCACCGGCGCCCGCCGTCGCGGCCCCGGCCGAGCGGCCGGAGGTGACCCTGCTGCCCGAGCTGCTGGCCGCCGCCGTGGACGACAATCCGGACGGCGTCGCGGTGGTGCTCGCCGACGCCGCGCAGCGGCTGGACGAGCTGGAGTATGTCGACCTCGACGAGCGGTCCACGCGGCTGGCGCGAATGCTGATCGGCCGCGGCATCGGCCCGGAAGACCTGGTGGCCGTGGGCATTCCGCGCTCGGTGGAGTCGGTGCTCGCGGTCTGGGCGATCGCGAAGACCGGCGCCGGATTCGTCCCCGTCGACCCCAACTATCCGACCGAGCGGATCGCGCACATGGTCGCGGATTCGCGTGCGGTGCTGGGGCTGACGGTCGGCGAGCTGGCGACGGGCCTGCCGGGCGAGCTGCCGTGGCTGACCCTCGGCACCGCCGAGCTGGAGCGCGAACTCGACGGCTACGCATCGGATCCGGTGACCGATGCCGATCGGGTACGGCCACTGCGCGCCGAGCATCCCGCGTACGCCATCTACACCTCCGGATCGACCGGTACGCCCAAGGGCGTGATCGTCACGCAGGCCGGTCTGGCGGGCTTCTGCGCCGAACAGCGCGAGCGGTACCGGGTGACGAGCAGCTCCCGCACACTGCATTTCGCGTCGCCGTCGTTCGACGCCTCGGTGCTGGAACTGCTGCTGGCCGTCGGCGGCGCCGCCACGATGGTGGTCGCCGCGCCCACCGTCTACGGCGGGCCCGAACTGGCGGCGCTGCTGCGCCGCGAGCGCGTGACGCACGCGTTCATCACGCCGTCGGCGCTGGCGTCGGTCGATCCCGAGGGTCTGGACAAGCTGCGGGTGGTCGTCGCCGGTGGCGAGGCGTGCCCGCCGGATCTGGTGCAGCGCTGGGTGATTCCGATCGCGGGCCGCCGCACCCGAGAGCTGTACAACGGGTACGGACCGACCGAGACCACGATCATGACCAACATCAGCACGCCGCTGGTGCCGGGGGAGCGGGTCACCATCGGCGGGCCGATCCGCGGCATCACCGAATACGTGCTGGACGAGCGGCTCTCTCCGGTACCGGATCTGGCCGTCGGTGAGCTGTACATCACCGGCGCGCAGCTGTCCCGGGGCTACCACGAGCGTCCCGCGCTGACCGCGGCCCGGTTCGTGGCCAACCCGTTCGACCCGGCGGGCGGCCGCCTGTACCGGACCGGGGATCTGGTGCGCCGCACCGGGGACGGGGACGTGGAGTACCTGGGCCGCAACGACTTCCAGGTCAAGATCCGCGGGTTCCGCATCGAACTCGGCGAGATCGACGCGGTGCTCGCCGGGCACGAGGCGATCGACTTCGCGGTCACCGTGGGGCACGAACTGCCCAGCGGTGCCACGATTCTGGTCTCCTATGTGCATGCCGTCGCCGAGGCCACGGTGCGGGTCGAGGAGCTGACCGCGCTCGCCGAGGCGCGCCTGCCCGCGCATATGGTCCCGACGACGGTCATGGTGCTCGAGGAGATCCCGCTGACCCCGGTCGGCAAGCTCGACCGCGCCGCGCTGCCCGCACCCGTCCTGCACTCCCGCGAATTCCGGGCACCGTCCGGTGAGCTGGAGGAGCTGGTCGCGGCCGTGTTCACCGAATTGCTCGGGCCCGCAACGCCGGTCGGCGCCGACGACGACTTCTTCGAAATCGGCGGCAACTCGCTGATCGCGACGCGGCTGATGGCACGGCTGGGCGCCGCGCTGAACATCCGGGTCCCGGTCCGGTTGCTGTTCGAGGCGCCCACGGTGACGGCGCTGGCGGCCCGCCTGGGCGAGCAGTCCGCCGCCGACGATCGCCCGGCCCTCACCGCGGGCCCGCGGCCGGAACACATTCCGCTGTCGCTGGCGCAGCAGGGGCTGTGGCTGCTCAACCGCCTCGATACCGCGTCGGTGGCCTACAACGTGCCGCTGGCGGTGCGGCTGACCGGCACCGTGGACACCGAGGCGCTGCAGACCGCCATCGCGGATCTGGTGGCGCGGCACGAGATCCTGCGCACGGTGTACCCGCCGATGGAGACCCCCGCCGGAAGCGGCCGCGACGCGGCCGTGCAGGTGATTCTGCCTGCGGCGCAAGCAATTCCGCAGTTGCAGGTCGGTCCCGTCGACCCCGCGGAGCTGAGGGACGAGCTGGCCGCGCTGGCGCGAACGGTCTTCGACCTCACCGCCGAGGTGCCCGTCCGGGTCGTGCTGTTCGACCTCGGCGCCGCGGAGACCGGTGGGCGCGAGTACGTCCTGGCCATGGTCGTGCACCACATCGCCGCCGACGGCTCGTCGATCGGGCCGCTGGCCCGCGACCTGATGACCGCGTACGCGGCCCGCTGCGCCGGGTCGGCGCCGGACTGGGCTCCGCTGCCGGTGCAGTACGCCGACTTCAGCATCTGGCAGCGGTCCGTGGTCGGAACCGAGGACGATCCGACGTCGCTGGTGTCGGAGCAGATCGCCTACTGGCGGCGGGCGCTGGCCGGGCTGCCGGACCAGCTCGACCTGCCGTCGGACCGGCCGCGTCCGCTGGTGCGGTCCATCGCCGGTGGCCGGGTCGAGGTGTCCATCGACGCCGAAACCCACCGCGCGCTCGCCGAATTGGCGCGCGCGGAGGGCGCGACCCTGTTCATGGTCGTGCACACCGCGCTGGCGGTGCTGCTGGCGCGGCTGTCGGGCACCGACGACATCGCGATCGGCGGACCGGTCGCCGGGCGCGGCAATGCCGCGCTGGACGATCTGATCGGCATGTTCATCAACACCCTGGTGTTCCGGACGCGGTACGACGGCGGTGCGAGCTTCCGCGACCTGCTGGCGCGGCAGCGCGAATCCGACATCCAGGCGTTCGCGCACGCGGACGTGCCGTTCGAGCGCCTGGTCGACGCGCTGAATCCGGTGCGGTCCACCGCCCGCCATCCGCTCTACCAGGTGGCACTGTCGTTCCAGAATCTGGGCACGGTCGAACTGGAACTGCCCGGCCTGGCCGTGACCAGCCTGGACATCGGTGCCGAGGTCTCGCAGTTCGACCTGCACTGGATGATCGGCGACACCTACGACGCGACGGGCGCCCCGGCGGGCCTCGGCGGCATCGTCACCTACGCCACGGACATGTTCTCCCACGACACCGTGCGCGGTTTCGTGGAACGGTTCGTCCGCCTGCTCGCGGCGATCGTCACCGAACCCGGCACCGCGGTCGGCGATATCGACCTGCTCGACGCGGGCGAGCGCCCGCGGTTGCTGTCCGATGCGGCCGACACCGCGCATCCGGTGGCGGGGGAGCGGCTGCTGACCGGTTATCGGCGCGCGGTGGCCGCGGCGCCGGAGGCCGTGGCCCTCGTCTCGGGCGAAAATGCCTGGAGCTACCGGGAATTCGATACCCGGGTGAACCGGCTGGCGCGGTATCTGATCGCGCAGGGAATCGGACCGGAATCCGTGGTGGCGCTGGCCATTCCGCGCTCGCCGGAGCTGGTGGTGGCGATGTACGCGGTGCTGAGCGCGGGCGGCGCCTATCTGCCACTGGATCTCGACCATCCGGCCGGACGCATCGCCTACGTGCTGGAGACGGCCGCACCCGTGTGTGTACTGACCTCCGGCGGCGATCGGGTGCCGGAGTCCGGCGTGCGGGTCGTCGATATCGAGGCGCTCGACTTGCGGGAGTACTCCGGCGATCCCGTCGCCGACGGCGAACTGCGCGCCCCCCTGCGCCCGGACCATCCGGCCTATGTGCTGTTCACCTCCGGGTCGACGGGCCGCCCGAAGGGTGTGCAGGTATCGCACGGCGCGATCACCAATCAGATCGAATGGATGGTGGCGCACTACGGGTTCGGGCCCGGCGACATCTATCTGCAGAAGACGGCGACGACCTTCGACGTGTCGCTGTGGGGCTTCTTCGCGCCGCTGTGGGCGGGCGCGCGGCTGGTGCTCGCGGCGCCGGACGGCCAGCGCGATCCGGGCTATATCGCGGGCCTGATCGCCGATCACGGCGTCACGCTCACCGATTTCGTGCCGTCGGTGTTGCAGGTCTTCCTGTCCGCCGCCCGGGCGGAGCAATTGTCCTCGCTGCGTGACGTTTTCGTCATCGGCGAGGCGCTGCCGCCGGGCACGGTCGCCGAATTCGCGGCGCTGTCCGGCGCCGGACTGCACAACCTGTACGGGCCCACCGAGGCCGCGGTCTCGGTGACCTACCGGCAGGCATCGACGCGCGATCGCGCGACGGTGCCGATCGGTGTGGCGCAATGGAATACGCGCACCTACGTCCTCGACACCCGGCTGCACCCGGTGCCCGCCGGTGTCGTCGGCGAATTGTATTTGGCGGGAAGCCAATTGGCGCGCGGCTACATGCGGCGCCCGGAGCTGACCGCGGACCGGTTCGTCGCCGACCCGTACGGGCCCGCGGGCGCCCGGATGTACCGCACGGGCGATCTGGTGCGCCGCGACGCGGACGGTGTCCTGGAATACCTGGGCCGCAGCGACTTCCAGGCCAAGATCCGCGGCCACCGCATCGAACTGGGCGAGATCGAGGCCGCGCTGCTGGCCGAGCCGTCCGTCGCCCAGGCGGTCGTCGTCGCGGCGGCAACGGAGACGGGTGACCAGCTGGCGGCCTATGTGGTGCCCGCCGCGGCCGCGCCGGGCACCGTCTCGGCAGACGCCCTGCGCGAAGCGCTGGCGCAGGTGCTGCCGTCGTACATGGTCCCGTCGGTGATCATGGTGCTCGACTCGTTCCCGACCAATGACGCGGGCAAGCTGAACCGGGCGGCGCTGCCGCGGCCGGTATTCCGGGCCCGCGAGTACGTCGAACCGGCCACCGACACGGAACGGCTTGTGGCCGAGGCGTTCTCCGATGTCCTGTCCGTGGCCCGCGCGGGTGCCGAGGACGACTTCTTCGATCTCGGCGGCACCTCGCTGCTCGCGTTCACCCTGCAGCGTGCGCTGACCGCCCGGCTCGGCGTGGATGTCCCGATGGCCGCGGTCTTCACCGCGCCCACGGTGCGCGCCCTCGCCGCCCGCATCGACGACCCGGCCGAACCGGCGGCCGCGGCACCGCCGGTCGACTTCGCCACGCTCGCCGCCGACGCCGTGCTGGAACCGGACATCGACGGCGCGGGCGCCGCCCCGGCGCGCTCGCGGGCGCCGCGGGATGTGCTGCTCACCGGCGTCACCGGATTCGTCGGCGCGCACCTGGCGCGGGAACTGCTGTCCGCCACCGAGGCCCGGGTGTGGTGCCTGGTGCGGGCCGACGACGAGGAACAGGCGCACAAGCGAATTCGCGACGCCCTGGAGAAGTACCGCATCTGGGACGACGCCGATCGCCGCCGGATCGTCGCCGTCCCGGGCGATCTGGCCGTGCCCCGCTTCGGGCTCGACGGACCCGAATACGCCCGGCTGGCCGAGCAGATCGAGGCGATCTACCACAACGGCGCCCGCGTCAACCACATCGAGCCCTACGCCCGGCTGCGGGCGGCCAATGTGGCGGGCACCCGGGAGGTGCTGCGGCTGGCCACGCTCGGCCGGATCAAGCCCGTGCACTTCGTCTCCACCGTCAATGCCGTCGTTCCGGCCGCTCCCGCACCGGATTTCGTCGGCCGCGAGGACGCCCGCCTGGACGTCCGCGACGTGCCCGCGAACGGCTACGTCGCCAGCAAGTGGGTCGCCGAGCAGCTCATCCGGCAGGCCGGTGAGCGTGGCGTCCCGGTGAGCATCTACCGTCCCGGAATCGTCAGCGGGGACCCGCGCATCGGCGTGAACAGCGTCGACGACTCGTTCTGGAACATGATCCGCGCCGCCGCCGTGCTCGGGATGGCCCCCGACACCGGTGACGCCGCGATGCCGCTGGTCCCGGTGAACTATGTCGTGCAGGCCATCGTGGCGCTGTCCGCGCGGCCCGCCGACGGGTCGGCCTATCACCTCGTGCACTCGCAGTCCGTCGCGATCGCCGATATCTTCGACTCGTTGCGCGGCAACGGGATCGCGGTATCGGTGGCGCCGATCGAGCAGATCGCGGCCCGGCTGGCCGAGGAGGCCGCCACCCGCGATGCGGCGGGCGACGACTCGCTGGTGCGGGCGGTGCTGGTGAGCGGCAACTACGGCGGCACCGCCGCCCCGGTCGACGACACCCGGACGCGGGCGGCGCTGCGCGGCGAGGGCATCCACTGCCCGCCGATCGATGCGGCGGCGCTGGACGCCTATGTCCGGTCCTTCATCAACTCGGGCTTCTTTCCCAGCCCCGACTGATCACCCATCCCCGTTCGGAAGGAAATCATGACCACCCAAGCCGAGTCACGTCCCGCCGCCGCCTCGGGCACCTTCGCCCTCGGCGGTGATCTCCCGGTGCATCGCCTGGGCTACGGCGCGATGCAGATCACCGGCCCCGGTGTGTGGGGTGATCCGAAGGATCCGGAGGAGGCGATCCGGGTCCTGCGCCGGGCCGCCGAATTGGGCGTCACGTTCATCGATACCGCCGACTCCTACGGCCCCTTCGTCAGCGAGACGCTCATTCGCCATGCGCTGCACCCGTATTCGGACGATATGGTCATCGCGACCAAGGGCGGTCTGTCCCGCCCCCGCCCGGGCGAGTGGATCCCCGTCGGCCGTCCCGAATACCTGCGCCAGCAGCTCGAGCTGAGCCTGCGCCACCTCGGCGTCGAGCGCATCGACCTGTACCAGTTGCATCGCATCGACGCGCAGGTGCCGCTGGCCGATCAGGTCGGCGAGCTGGCGGCGCTGCAGAAGGAGGGGAAGATCCGGCACATCGGCCTGTCCCAGGTGACGGTGGCGCAGCTGGCGCAGGCCCGCAAGATCGCCGATATCGTCTCGGTGCAGAACCTGTACAACCTGGCCGATCGCAGCGCCGAGGACGTCCTCGACTACGCCGAGGCGAACGGTATCGCGTTCATCCCCTGGTTCCCGATGGCCACCGGCGATCTCGCCCGCCCGGGCGGGCCCCTCGACAGCTTCAAGCGCGCGGACGCCACGCCGTCCCAGCTCGCCCTCGCCTGGCTGCTGCGCCGCTCGCCGGTCATCCTGCCCATCCCCGGCACCTCCAGCGTCGCGCACCTGGAGGAGAACGTCGCCGCCGCCACCCTCACCCTCACCGACGAGGAGTACGCCGCGCTGTCGAAGGTGAGCAAGCCCGCCCCGGCCGCCAAGGGCCCGCGTTTCAAGCTGCCGAAGCTGGGGCGCTGAGTTGCCGATAGGCCCCGCCCGTCCGGGCGGGGCCCATCTTCATGGCGCCGTCAGCCGACCAGGTTCTTGCGGAGTTTCAGGATGGTTCCCGCGTCCAGGCCCAGGCCCTGGGTGAGGAACTTGCCGAAGTCGCCGTAGGTCTGTTCCAGCTGCCGGATCGTGGTGTCCAGGTATTCGTTGCGCACCTCCTGCAGCGGGATCAGCAGGTCGGGGTTCTGCATGTACCCGGCCTGCTTCACCTGCTCGCGCAGCTTGGCATCGGCGGCCGCGCGGTACTCGTTCGACAGCAGATAGTCTTGGCGCGCAGTCGATTCCGGCACGCCGACCGCGCGCAGCACCACATAGGTGGTCCAGCCCGTCCGGTCCTTGCCCGCGGTGCAGTGATACAGCGTGGGCTTACCGGTGGCCGCGAGATCCTTGATGGTCTGGCCGAACTTCGCCCGCGAATCGTCGGACAGGAAGCTGCCGTACACCTGCCGCATGATGCGCTCGGCGCCGCCGTTGCCGAGCAGCTGCTCCTGCTCGGCCGGATCCTTGGACTGGATCACCTGCATCATCTGCTGGAACAGGCCGGTGTCGTCGATCGGGCGGGACACCAGCGGTACGCCGGGCGGCAGCTTGTCCGGTCCCATGAACTGGACCTCGCCGGGCGTCCGCAGATCGATGGCCGCCTGCAGCCCGAGCGAGCCCAGCTTCTGCACATCGGCGTCGGTCAGCTTCTCCAGCGAATCGGCGCGAATCGCCTTGCCCGCCTTGGTGGTCTTGCCGTCGTAGGTGCGGTAGCCGCCGATATCGCGGACGTTGACCGCGCCCTGCAGCGCGATCCGGCCCGCGGTGGCGTTGGCCGCCGACGGCTCGTCCGCGGACCGGCCTTCCGCCGCCGGTGCATCGGGTGCCGCGGGTTCGATCGCCGGAGCCGCCGACGTCGACGGTGGTGTGGGCTCGGTCGTCGCCGAGGGTTCGGCGACCGCCGGACCGGCGGTGAGGGCGAGGGCCGTGACGGCCGCGCCCAGAAGGGAAATCAGGGAAATCTTCATGGCGGGCGACGTTAGAACCGGTTGCACCGCCCGCGACAGCTTTCCCGCCCATCTCGCCGCCGTTGCCCCGCTCACCGGGACCGCCCACGCACTCACCGGGATTCGGTATCGACAACACAAACCGCCCACACCCCAAGGCTTTTCGAGAACAAGTATATGCCGGAAAGGTATATGCCCGCTCGAATTCGGCTATCACGCAGCGACCCCCGGAACGGCCGGAGCCCCAGCCGAATTCGGCTGGGGCTCCGGGAGAACGCTTGCGGTACAGTGACTTACACGTCGAAGTACAGCTCGAACTCGTAGGGGTGCGGGCGCAGGTTGACCGGGGCGATCTCGTTGTCGCGCTTGAGCGAGATCCAGGTCTCGATGAGGTCCTCGGTGAAGACGTTGCCCTCGGTGAGGTACTCGTGATCCTGCTCCAGCTTGTCGATGACCGACGCCAGGCTGGTGGGGGCCTGCGGGATGTTCTTGGCCTCCTCCGGCGGGAGCTCGTAGAGGTCCTTGTCGACCGGGGCCAGCGGCTCCAGCTTGCGCTTGATGCCGTCCAGACCGGCCATCATCATCGCGGCGAACGCCAGGTACGGGTTGCCCGAGGAGTCCGGCGCGCGGAACTCCACGCGCTTGGCCTTCGGGTTGTTGCCCGTGACCGGGATACGGACCGCGGCCGAGCGGTTGCGCTGCGAGTACACCAGGTTGATGGGGGCCTCGTAGCCCGGCACCAGCCGGTGGTAGGAGTTGATGGTCGGGTTGGTGAAGGCCAGCAGCGACGGCGCGTGGTGCAGGATGCCCGCGATGTAGTGCCGCGCCAGATCCGACAGGCCGCCGTAGCCGGCCTCGTCGTGGAACAGCGGGCTGCCGTCCTTCCACAGCGACTGGTGCACGTGCATGCCCGAGCCGTTGTCACCGAACAGCGGCTTCGGCATGAAGGTGACGGTTTTGCCCTCGGCCCACGCGGTGTTCTTCACGATGTACTTGAACAGCTGCAGGTCGTCGGCCGCCGACAGCAGGGTGCCGAACTTGTAGTTGATCTCGGCCTGTCCGGCGGTGCCCACCTCGTGGTGGCCGCGCTCGAGCTCGAAACCGGCGTTCTGCAGGTTGGTCGAGATCTTGTCGCGCAGGTCGACGTAGTGGTCGTACGGCGCGACGGGGAAGTAGCCGCCCTTGTTGCGGACCTTGTAGCCGCGGTTCAGGGTGCCGTCCGGGTTGAACTCCGCGCCGGTGTTCCAGGAGCCGGAGATCGACTCGATCTCGTAGAAGGCGCCGTTCATCGCCGAGTCGTAGCGGATGGAGTCGAAGATGTAGAACTCCGCCTCGGGGCCGAAGAAGGCGGTGTCGGCGATGCCGGTGCTCTTCAGGTACTCCTCGGCCTTGCGCGCGACATTGCGGGGGTCGCGGCTGTAGGCCTCGCGGGTGAACGGGTCGTGCACGAAGTGGTTGAGGTTCAGGGTCTTCGCGGCGCGGAACGGGTCGATGCGAGCCGTGCTGAAGTCGGGCAGCAGCAGCATGTCCGACTCGTCGATCGACTGGAAACCGCGCACCGAGGATCCGTCGAACGCCAGGCCCTCTTCGGCCAGGTCGGCCGTGAAGGCCTTCGCCGGGATCGAGAAGTGCTGCTGCACACCGGGGAGGTCGGTGAACCGGACGTCGACGTACTCGACCTCCTCCTCCTTGATGTACTTGATGACCTCGTCGGCCGTGCTGAACGCCACTTAGTACTCCTTACGGATCGGTTCCCAGCCTGTGCCGATTGCTGGGCGTCGTCGATGAACGCTATGGACGCGGTGTTTCCCGACAATCAAGACTGTGTTTCGCCAGTGTTACACGTAGCGCTGATCGCGGGCTTCGGCGTCCCGAGGCCTCGCGCGGAGCCGGGACGGACGTCGATCTCTGTTCGACCAGCACGCTTATCCTGCCACCACCCCGATCCTACTGATCGCGAAGGTCTTGAAAATGTGTGTTGAAAACCACGCCCCGGGCAGCGCTCGGGGCTGAGAGTTTCCCGCGCGCAACCACCGCGGGGCCGGTGCCTAAGCTTGGGGCATGGCGCGAATTACCGGTTCCTGGCTGTCCGGACCTGATGCGGCGGACCCGGGCGGACCTGGGCCGGACGAGTATCCGGGTAAGCTCCTCGGCCTGCCGGAGTCCGGCGCCGGATCGCTGGTGTCGATGATGCGGCGCATCGCGGGCCTGTTCGTGGACTGGTTCATCGCCATGGGTATCGCGGCGATCATCGCGCGCGGCGGCTCGATCAACACGCTCACCCTGCTGGTGTGGTTCGTGATCGGGGTGGGCTGCGTGACCCTGTTCGGCTTCACCCCCGGCCAGTTCTTCCTGCGCATGCGGGTCATCCGGGTCGACGCCGAGGCCACGGTCGGCTTCGTCCGCGCCCTGGCCCGCCAGGTCCTGCTGATCTTCGTCGTCCCCGCCCTGTTCACCGACTCCGACGGCCGCGGCATGCACGACCGAGCCACCGGAACGGCCCTGGTCCGCTCGCGCTAGAGCGGCACGGCGCCCGTCATTCCGGCATGGCGCCCGTCGTCATTCCCGGCATGGCGCCCGTCATCATTCCGGTATGGCGCCCGTCGTCATTCCCGGTATGGCGCCCGTCATCATTGCGGCATTGCGCCCGTCGTCATTCCCGGCGTGCTTTTGGCCGGGATCAGCGGCGGCGGATGGTGCGCTGGACGCCGCGCATCTTCGCCCCGGTGGGGAGCGGGCCCTTCGGCAGGGCCGGGCCGCCGCGGGTGGCCAGCGCCGAGAGGCGGCCCTCGATGAGTTCCATGCGCTTGGCGTCGATGTTGCGGGGGAGCTTGGTGAGGTAGCGCTGCAGGCCCTTGAGCGGGACCTGGCCCTCGTCGTTGCCGATGATGACGTCGTAGATCGGGGTGTCGCCGACGAGCCGGGCGGTCTTCTTCTTCTCCTGCGCCAGCAGCGATTTCAGGCGCGAGGGCGAGCCCTCGGCCACCAGGATCACGCCCGGCAGGCCGATCACGCGATGCACGGCGTCGAGCTGGGTGGTGGCGGCGACGCCCTGGGTGACGCGCCACTTGCCCTGCAGGTTGTCCAGCACCCACGCCGCCGCACCGGCCTGACCCTCGGCCCGCGCGTAGACGTTGCGCTGCACCCGGCGCCCGAAGATGATGAACGCCACCAGCGCGCCCAGCAGCAGCCCGACCGGCAGGAAGAACCACTGCAGGCCCACGATCAGGCCGATCACGAACAGCACCGCGGCGATGCCGACGAATGCCCCGATCATCAGCGGCAGCAGGAGCTTGTCTTCCTTGCGCTGCATCTGGAACGCCTGCCAGAGCTGCCGGCGCCGCTCCTTCGACGCCTGCCTGCGCGCCGCCTTCGCCGCGGCCTTCGCTTCCTTGGACGGCTTCCCGCCCTTCCCTGCTGCCATGGTCCTCAGGATATCGGGAATGCCCGATTGCCTCGGCGGGTGGGGCGCACCGTCAGACCGAGGCCTGGGCGCGGATGCTGTCGGCCAGCTGCGCGGGCATCGGCTCGTGCCGGGTGTAGGCGCGGGTGAATTGCGCGCCGCCGTGCGCCAGGGAGCGCAGATCTATTGCGTAGCGGCTCAGTTCGAGCTCGGGGACCTCGGCGCGGATCACCGTGCGGCCCGCGGTGGTCGGTTCGGTGCCGAGCACCCGGCCGCGGCGGCTCGACAGATCGCTGAGCACGGCCCCGACGTAATCGTCGGACACCGTCACCCGGACCTCGGCGATCGGCTCCAGCAGGCTGATGCGGGCGCTCGCGGCGGCCTCGCGCAGCGCCAGCGCACCGGCTGTCTGGAAGGCGGCGTCGGAGGAATCGACCGAGTGCGCCTTGCCGTCGAACAGCGTCACCCGCACATCCACCAGCGGATACCCGGCCGCCACCCCGCGCGCGGCCTGCGCCCGCACCCCCTTCTCCACCGACGGAATGAACTGTCGCGGAACGACTCCGCCCACGACCTTGTCGACATACTCGATGCCCGAACCCTCCGGCAGCGGCGCCACCTCGATCTCGCAGATGGCGTACTGGCCGTGGCCGCCGGACTGCTTCACGTGCCGCCCGCGCCCGGATGCGGTGGTGGCGAACGTTTCCCGCAGCGCGACCCGGTGCTCGACCGTGTCGACCTGCACCCCGAACCGGGCCCGCAGCCGCTCCAGGGCGACGTCGCGGTGCGCCTCGCCCAGGCACCACAGCACCAGCTGGTGGGTCTGGCCGTTCTGTTCGAGCCGGACGGTCGGATCCTCGGCGACCAGGCGGGCCAGGCTCTGCGAGAGCTTGTCCTCGTCGGCCTTGCCGTGCGCCCGGATGGCCACGGGCAGTAGCGGTTCCGGGATCGGCCACGGCTCGATCAGCAGCGGGGCGTCCTTCGACGACAGCGTGTCGCCGGTCTCCGCGTGGCCGAGCTTGCCGACGCAGGCGATATCCCCGGCGATGGCCTGGCCCAGCGGGCGCTGCTGCTTGCCGAACGGCACCGATACCGCGCCCACCCGCTCGTCGACGTCGTGGTTGCGCTCCTCGACCGGGCCGTGGCCGCAGACGTGCACCGTCTCGTCCGCGCGCAGCGTCCCGGAGAACACCCGCACCAGCGACAGCCGCCCGACATACGGGTCCGAGGCGGTGCGGATCACCTCCGCCGCCAGCGGACCGCCGGGATCGCACGACAGCGGGGCGGGTTTCGCGCCGTCGAGCCCCGACGCCGACACCGGATGCTCTGCGGGCGTGGGGAATCCGCGCGTGATCAGGTCCAGGATCTCCACCATGCCCAGGCCCTCGCGGGTGCCCTCGGGCGGCGGCGCCGCGATCAGGACCGGATGGAAGGTGCCCCGCGCGACCGCCCGCTCCAGGTCGGTGACCAGCGTCGTCAGGTCGATGGCCGCGCCCTCCAGGTACCGCTCCATGAGGGTCTCGTCCTCGCTCTCGGCGATGATGCCCTCGATGAGCCGGGCACGCGCCTGATCGATCAGCGCGGACTGGTCGGCCGTGGTCTCGGCCTGGATGTGCTCGCCCTTGGAGTAGTCGAAGACGTGCTCGGTGAGCAGGTCGAGCAATCCCGTGACGGGCCGATGCCCGTCGGCGCCCTTCGGCCCGTACACCGGAAGATGCAGCGGCAGCATGCTTTCCGCTGCACCGCCGCCGAGCAGGTCGCGGCAGGTCTCGGTCATCTCGTCGAAATCGGCGCGGGCGGCGTCCAGGTGGGTGATCACCAGCGCGCGCGGCATGCCGACGCTCGCGCACTCCTCCCAGAGGGCCAGCGTCTGCCCGCTCACCCCCTCCGCACCCGCGGCGGCCGAGACGACGAAAAGGGCCGCGTCCGCGGCGCGCAGACCGGCCCTCAGCTCACCGACGAAATCGGCATACCCCGGGGTGTCGAGGAGGTTTATCTTGATGCCCGACCACCCGACGGGCACCACCGACAGCTGCACCGATCTGTGCTGGCGCTGTTCGATGTCGTCGTAGTCGGAGACGCAGGTGCCGTCCTCCACGCGACCGGCCCGGGTGAGGGCGCCGGTGGCCATCGCGAGGGCCTCCACCAGCGTCGTCTTGCCCGAACCGCTCTGGCCGACCAGCACCACGTTGCGGATGTCGTCGGGACGCTCCGCCGTGATGGTCGTACCGTTGGCGCCTGCCGATGTGCTCGCTCTGTCGGCCATGTCTGTCCTCGTTCCCGGAGTCGACACGTGCGGTTCACTCGAGCTTCCCACCGGGGACCACGGCCTGTCAGCAAATCGAACGATCCCGGGACGCGCCGCGGGAGACCGCCGTCAGGAGCCGAAGCGGGCCAGGACCGACGTGGCCTCCTGAGCCGCGGTGCTCTCCTCGCCGAGGTGCGCCATCTCCTGCGGCAGCTCGCGGCCGTGGCGCCTCATGGCCTGGGCGTAGAGCCGTCCGGCACGGTAGGAGGAGCGCACCAGCGGCCCGGCCATCACACCGGCGAAGCCGATTTCCCTTGCGACGTCGGAGTGTTCGACGAACTCCTCCGGCTTCACCCAGCGGTCCACCGGGTGGTGGCGGGGGGAGGGGCGCAGGTACTGGGTGATGGTGAGGATGTCGCAGCCCGCCTCGTGCAGGTCGCGCATCGCCTGCGTGACCTCCTCGGGGGTCTCGCCCATGCCGAGGATGAGGTTGGACTTGGTGATCAGGCCCGCCTCGCGGGCGGCGGTGAGCACGCTCAGGGACCGCTCGTAGGTGAAGGCGGGCCGGATCCGCTTGAACACGCGCGGCACGGTCTCCACGTTGTGGGCCAGCACCTCGGGGCGCGAGGAGAAGACCTCGGCCAGCGCGTCGGGCTTGGCGTTGAAGTCGGGGATGAGCAGCTCCACGCCGGTGTGCGGGGACACCCGCTTGATGGCGCGCACGGTCTCGGCGTACAGCCACGCGCCGCCGTCGGGCAGGTCGTCGCGGGCGACGCCGGTGATGGTGGAGTAGCGCAGGCCCATCTGCTGCACGCTCTCGGCGACCCGGCGCGGCTCGTCGCGGTCGAGCGGCTGCGGCTTACCGGTGTCGATCAGGCAGAAATCGCAGCGGCGGGTGCACTGTTCGCCGCCGATCAGGAAGGTGGCCTCGCGGTCCTCCCAGCATTCGAAGATGTTGGGACAGCCCGCCTCCTCGCAGACCGTGTGCAGCCCTTCGCGTTTCACCAGGCCCTTGAGCTCGGAATACTCCGGGCCCATGGTGGCGCGGGTGCGGATCCACGAGGGTTTGCGCTCGATCGGCGTCTCCGCGTTGCGTGCCTCGATGCGAAGCAGCTTGCGGCCGTTCGGTGCTGCGGCGGTGTGTGCCGAGCCTTGCGATGTCGGGGTGTCGACGGAGGTCACGAAATCGACTCTACGCGGTGCCTACGACCTGGTTTCCACGGTGGTGGGGTGGCCATCGCGACGCGGCCCCGCGGGAATCATTCGGCCTTTGCCGGTGTTTGCGTTGCGTCCGCGACCGCCCGCACGCGGGGTACGTCGTGGTCGGTGACCGGGAGCCTGCCGTCGAGGGCGGCGATGATCGCGTCGGCGACCAGGCCCCGGACCTCGGCGACGGCGACCTCGCGATCGAGTTCGCAGCTCAGCGTCGTCACGCCCGCATCGCGGATGCCGCAGGGCACTATCGACGCGAAACCCTCGAGAGCGGAATTGCAGTTGAGGGCGATGCCGTGCAAAGCGACGCCGCGCTGCACCCGCACACCGATCGCCGCGACCTTGCGCTCCGGGCGCGTGGCGTCGGCCGCCACCCACACGCCCGAGCGGCCCTCCACCCGGCCGCAGGGGACACCGAGGCCGGTGCACACGGTGATCAGGGCCTGTTCCAGGCGGCGGACGTAGTCGACGACGTCGACCGGTTCGGCCAGCCGCACGATCGGGTAGCCGACGAGTTGCCCCGGACCGTGCCAGGTGATCTTGCCGCCGCGGTCGACCTGTATCACCGGGCTGCCGTCGATCGGCAGATCGGTGGGTTCGGTGCGGCGTCCAGCGGTGAAGACGGACGGGTGTTCCAGCAGCAGCAATCGGTCGCTGCCCGCGCCCTCGGCCCGCTCCTCGGCGATGCCGCGCTGCAATTCCCAGGCGTGGTGGTAGTCGATGAGGCCGAGTTGCTCGACGACCACGGGGGTGTCGTCGTATCGCGCGGACTCGGCGGGCCTGCGGGAGGCCGGGAGTATCGGCAGGGCCGAGGTGTCGGTCTCGCCGGATAAAGAAGGTTCGCCGGCAGGGTCGCTGCGCTCACTCACGGTCAGCGAGGTTACGCCATCGTTACCGCCGTGCGGGGGCGGGTCACCGGTCGGCCGGGGGCGGTCGGCGCCGCTCGTCGCCGATATCGGTGACCGGCAGGGTGAGCTGCATCAATGTCAGGTCCATCCAGCGGCCGAACTTGCGGCCGACCTGCGGCAGCTCGCCGACGATCCGGAACCCGAACTTCTCGTGCAACTTGATGGAGGTGGTGTTGGCGGACTCGATCGCCGCGATCACCGCGTGCACGGTCCCGGCACCGGCGGCACGGTCCAGCAGCTCGCCCAGCAACGCGGTGGCCACTCCGCGGCGATGGAAGCGGTCGGCGACGTACACCGAATTCTCCACGGTGAACCGGTAACCGGACTTCGGCCGCCACTGCGCGTAACTGGCGTATCCGGCGACGGCGCCGTCGATCTCGGCGACCAGGACGGGATATCCGGCGGACCGGCGCTCCCGCAGCCACGCCCGCCGCTCCTCGATCCCGACCGGCTCGGTATCCCAGATCGCGGTGGTCTCGGCGATGGCGTTGTTGTGGATCGCCAGGATCTCGGGGAGGTCCGCCTCCCGCGCGTCCCGGATCACGGCGGTCAAGAGTCGCGGCGGCCGACCGCGGCGTCGAGCGCTTGGCCGATCGTGTTGTGCTGGAAGGTATATCCCGCGGACTCGAGGGCCGTGGGGATGGCGCGCGGGCCGTGCAGGATTGCCTCCTGGGCGAATTCGCCGATGAGCAGCCGTAAGGCGAAGGCGGGCACCACGAGTGGCGCGGGGCGGTGCAGGGCGCGGCCGAGGGCGCGATTGAATTCGGCGTTGGTCACCGGTGCGGGCCCGGCCATGTTGACCGGGCCGGACACGGTGTCGTGGGTGAGGGCGTAGACGATGCCGCCGACCTCGTCGTCCAGTGAGATCCAGGGCATGTACTGGCGGCCGTTGCCCAGCCGTCCGCCCAGGCCCAGCGAATACAGCGGCTGCAGCATGCTCAGCATGCCGCCGTGCCGCGCCAGCACGACGGCGCTGCGCAGCAGCACCACCCGCGCGCCCGCCTCGGCCGCGGGATGCGTCGCCGCCTCCCAGTCGCGGCACAGCGTGCCCAGGAAACCCGTTCCGGCAGGGGCGGATTCGGTGATCACCCGGTCGCCGGTGTCGCCGCCGTAGTAGTGCGCACCGCTGGCATTGACCAGCGTGGGCACCCCGGCGGCGGCGACCGCCTCGGCGAGCACGTCGGTGGGCGTGATGCGGCTGTCGCGCAGCTCCTGCTTGTAGCTGCCGTTCCAGCGCCGCGACCCGAGCCCGGCGCCGCACAGGTTGACCACCGCGTCGGCACCGCGCAGAGCCCGGTGCGGAAGCTGGGCGCGCACCGGGTCCCAGGTGTACTCGTCGCGCCCGGCGGCGGGACGGCGCACCAGGCGAGCCACCTCGTGCCCGTCGCGCCGCAGGGCCGCCACGAGCGCCGTCCCGATCAGTCCGGACGAGCCGGCGATCACAACCTTCATGCCGAGATCTCTTTTTAGAGACCCAGATCCGCGTCGAACGCGGCTTCCTCCAGCCGGTGCTTGATGGTGGTGAGGAAGCGACCGGCGTCGGCGCCGTCGATGAGGCGGTGGTCGTAGGTCAGCGGCAGGAAGCACATCGAGCGGATGCCGATGAACTCGTTGCCGTTGTCGGCGATCACCATGGGCCGCTTGACGATCGCGCCGGTGCCCAGCATCGCCGACTGCGGCGGCACCAGGATCGGGGTGTCGAACAGCGCGCCCTGGCTGCCGATGTTGGTGATCGTGAAGGTGCCACCGGCCAGCTCGTCGGGCTTCAGCCCGCCGCTGCGGGCGCGGCCCGCGATATCGGCGATCGCGCGCGCCAGACCGGCCAGCGAGAGGTCGCTGGCATTGTGGATGACGGGGGAGAGCAGGCCCTGATCGGTGTCCACCGCGATGCCCAGGTGCACCGCCGAGTGGTAGGTGATCTCCTTGGTCTCCTCGTTGTAGGAGGCGTTCACGTTCGGGTGCACGCCCAGCGCCTCGACCGCGGCCTTGGCGAAGAACGGCAGGAACGTCAGGTTGACGCCCTCGCGCTCCTTGAACGAATCCTTGGTCCTGCTGCGCAGTGCCGCGATCTTGGTGACGTCGACCTCGTGGGTCTGGGTCAGCTGCGCGGTGGTCTGCAGCGACTCGCGGGTCTTGGCCGCGGTGATCTGCCGGATGCGGCTGGCCTTCTGCACGGTGCCGCGCAGCGCCTGCAGCTGCGGGCGGACACCGGCCGGTGCGGCGGAGGGCGCGGGGGCCTTGGGTGCGGCCGAGGCGGCGGCGGGCTGGGGGGCCGCGGGCGCCTGCTTGGTCTCGGCGGCGGCGAGCACGTCCTGCTTGCGGATGCGGCCGCCCACGCCGGAGCCCTTGACGGTCGACAGGTCGACGTTGTTCTCCGCGGCCAGCTTGCGGACCAGCGGGGTCACGTACGGGGCCTCGCCGTTGCCGGAGGTGGATGGGGGGGCCGACGCGGCCGGAGCGGGAGCCGGGGCGGCGGGCGCGGGGGCCGGAGCGGGCGCGGCCGGAGCGGGCGCGGGGGCCGGAGGCGGCGTCGGTGCAGGTGCCGCGGCGGCCGGTGCCGGTTCCGGTGCGGGGGCGGGCGCGGGGGCGGGAGCCGAGGCTGCGGCGGGGGAGCCGCTGCCGATCACGCCGAGCTGACCGCCGACCGCGATGACGTCGTCCTCGTTCGCGGTGATCTCCAGCAGGGTACCGGCCACCGGGGACGGGATCTCGGTGTCGACCTTGTCGGTGGACACCTCCAGTAGCGGCTCGTCCACCTCGACCTGGTCGCCGACCTGCTTCAGCCAGCGGGTGACGGTGCCCTCGGTGACCGACTCGCCCAGTTCGGGCATCTGCACCGGGGTGCCGCTCGCGGCGGCGGGCGCCGGGGCGGCGGCAGGTTCGGGCGCGGGAGCAGGGGCCGCGGCGGGCTGGGCGGGCTGCTGGGCAGGCTCGGGGGCGGGCGCGGGCGCCTCGGCGGGCGCGGCGGCCTCGGGCGCCGGGGCGGGGGCGGACGCGGCGGCCTCTCCGGCCTCGCCGATCACGCCGAGTTCGCCGCCGACCTCGACGACATCGTCCTCCTGGGCCACGATCTTGGTCAGCACACCGGCGGCGGGCGACGGGATCTCGGTGTCGACCTTGTCGGTGGACACCTCGAGCAGGGGCTCGTCGACCTCGACCGTGTCTCCTTCCTGCTTCAGCCACCTGGTCACGGTGCCCTCGGTGACGCTCTCACCAAGCGCTGGCATCTGGACGGAGAAGGCCATGTCCGTTGACTCCTCTAACTGCTCGACGGGTCTACAACAGTTCGTCTCTCGGCGGGCGCCCGCCGTTGGTCGCGGCGGAGGTCCGAACTGCCACCGATCATTCTGTGTGGCACCGGAGAACCGTGGTTCTTGTTCCGACTCTCCATCCTTGCACTCGCCGCCGCGGCGTGTAGCACAGGGCGGGCCGTGTCCGCGGTGGTACCCCGTCGCGGTGGACGTTGTTCGCCGCCGGCGTACGCAGGTCCCGCCGTGAACGCCCTCCTGCTGGCAGTATCGATGCCACCGGGTCCGAGCGTGTGTCCGGTATTGGGAAGAGGAGGTGGGCGGGGATGGGTTTGCTGGATCGTTTCCGCCGCGGACCGGGCGGCGCAGACGTCGGCGATTTCCGCTATCTGGCCGAATGGGTTCGCACCCATGTCGGTGTCGAGGCCTACGTGGAGCCGAAAACCACCGTGACCGATGTCACGGTGGTTCTGATCGCCAACGACGGCGAATGGACCCGGCGCGTGGTGGGCGAACAGGGTGCCCGGAGGCTGTCGAGCCGCCTCGGCATCCCCGTCTACGACGTCGGCCGCACGGGCTATCCGCAACGCATGCGCGACTACGACGCCCGCCGCCGCATCGAACGCAAACGAGCTCTCGAGCGGGAACTGGACGGCGACACGAACCAGTGAGACGCGCGGGGGAATTCTGCGTCCCGCCAGTCGTCCCTGCGTGCCGCGCCATTTGTCCCTGCGTGCCGCGCCATTTGTCCCTGTGTGGCCCCGCCCATCTATCCCGGCGCGCCGCATCCATTTATCCCAGGCGTGCCCCCATCTATCCCGGCGTGCTTTTGGCCGGGCCTCAGTAGGCCGCGAGCACTTTCAGCACGTCGTCCGCCTCCGCCCGATTTCGGTAGTCCCCGTCGATGTGGGCGTAGCGGATTCGACCGTCGGTGCCCACGACGTAGGTCGCCGGGACCGGTAGTTCCGCGTTCGTGGCATCGAGGTCGGCCCCGGCCGTCCGGTAGATGTCGCGCACATCGGCGGGGACCGTGAACAGCAGCCCGTAGGTGCGCGCGACGTGGTTGCCGGTGTCGGACAGCACCTCGAATTCCAGGGCGTGGCGTTCGGCGGTGGTCAGCGAATCGTCCGGGGAGTCCGGCGAGATCGCCACCAGTCGCGCCCCGTGCGCGCGCACCTGCGGCAGCGCCGTCTGCAAGGTGTGCAGCTGCACGTTGCAGTACGGGCACCAGCCGCCGCGATAGAACGACAGCACGACCGGACCGTCGCGAAGGGCGTGGGCGAGGGTGAACGATGCGCCGCGATGGTCGGGAAGGGTGAAGTCCGGGGCGAGATCGCCGGTCCCGAGCGCCCCGGACCCGACATCGCTGAGACTCTCGGCATGGGCTTGCGCCCGCCTTAACAGATCCTCGGGAAGTGTCCCCGAATACTGTTCCTGAAACCGAATCAGATTGTCCGCGTAGCTTTCTGCCATAGGATCGATGCTATGCACCGAAGCGCGGCCCGACCATGATCCAAGATCGCAGTTCCATAGCAGCACGTCTCAGCCCACCGTTTCAGGAGCGGACATGGATGTCTTGACCGATGTGCTTGCGGCGACCGGGGTTCGGGGTGTGGTGCTGGCGCAGTTGACGGCGGCGGGGGAGTGGGGTGTGCGGCTGGACGAGGTGCCGATGGCGGCGTTCCACGCGGTCGTCGACGGCGACTGCTGGCTGATTCGTCCCGGCGCCGATCCGCTGCCGCTGGCCGCCGGTGATTTCGTGCTGCTGCCGACCGGTGGCGGGCACGGGCTGGCGAGCGTTCCCGATGCGGAACTGACGCCGTACGCGCAGATCGCGCCGCCGCCCGGCCGCCGGGCGATCGTGCTGGACGGGCCCGGGCCCCGCACCCGAACGGTATGCGGCGCTTACCGTTACGACGACTACGGCTCGCATCCGCTGTTCACGCTGCTACCGACGGTGGTACACCTGTCGGCGGCGCAGTCCGCGCACCGCCCCGAGCTGGCCGCCACCCTGACGCTGCTGGCCGCGGAGGTGGAGGCCGAACGGCCCGGGGCGCAGACGGTGGTGGACCGGCTCGTCGACGTCCTGTTCATCCACGCGCTACGGGCGTGGACCGCCTCGCGCGCCGAGGCCGCGGCCTCGTGGCTGGCGGCGCTGCACGACCCCGAGATCGCCCGGGCCATGGCACTACTGCACGAAAACCCCTCGCGCCCATGGACATTGGCGGACCTCGCGGACCGGGTGGGCGTCTCCCGTGCCACCCTGGCCCGCCGGTTCACCGCCCTCGTCGGCGAACCACCCCTGACCTACCTGGCCCGCTGGCGCATGGAACTGGCCGCCCGCCGCCTGCGCGACAGCGCCGAATCCGTTGCGGCAGTAGGCCGCAGCGTCGGCTACGCCTCCGAATTCGCCTTCTCCCGAGCCTTCAAACGAGTCCACGGCCAGCCCCCCGCCGCCTACCGCACCTCCCGCCGCCCCTGACCCGGAAGGCGTGCGCGAACGGGCGGGTTACTCGGCGGCGATGTCGGCGAGGACGGCGATGAGGGTGCGGACGGGGACGCCGGTGCCGCCCTTGGGGATGTAGCCGAACGGGCCGCCGGTGTTGAAGGCGGGACCCGCGACGTCGAGATGCGCCCACTGCACGCCCTCGGGGAGGAACTCCTCGAGGTACAGCCCGGCCACGAGCATGCCGCCGTTGCGGTGCGCGGCCACGTTGGCCAGATCGGCGACCTTGGAGTTGAGATCGGCGCGCAGTTCCGCGGGAAGCGGCATGGCCCAGCCGTTCTCGCCGACCTCCTGCGACAGGCGCGCGACCCGGTCGCGGAACTCGTCGGTGCCCATGACACCCGGGGTGCGGGTGCCCAGCGCCACCAGCTGCGCGCCGGTCAGCGTCGCGACATCGATGAGGTACTCCGGTTCGTCCTCGCCCGCCCGCACGATGGCGTCGGCCAGGATCAACCGGCCCTCGGCGTCGGTGTTGATCACCTCGACGGTGGTGCCGCCGTACTGGGTGAGCACGTCACCGGGCCGCTGCGCGGTGGCCGACGGCATGTTCTCGGCCATCGGCACGGTCGCGGTCACCGTGATCGGCAGGCTGAGCCGCGCCGCGAGCAGGACCGCGGCGATGACCGCCGCCGCGCCGCCCATATCCGAGGTCATGTTCTCCATGTTGGCCGCGGGCTTGATGGAGATGCCGCCGGTGTCGAAGGTGATGCCCTTGCCGATCAGCGCGACCTTCTTGGCACCGCCCCGATAGGTGATGCGGATCAGCCGCGGCGGGCGCGAGGACCCCTTGCCGACCCCGACGATGCCGCCGAAACCCTGTGCCTCCAGGGCCTTCTCGTCGAGCACCTCGACCTCGAGCCCGGCCGCCTCGGCCAATTCCTGTGCCCGCGCGGCGAATTCGGCGGGATACAGGTGGCTGGGCGGGGTGTTGACGAAGTCGCGAGCGGTCGCGACGGCCTCGGCGGTCGCCTGCGCGCGGAACAGCGTCTCCTCGCCGAAACCCGGTTCGGGAACGAGGAATTCGACTCGCCGCACCGGCTGCTCGTCCGGCTTGGGCGCGGACTTGTCGGACTTGAACGGGGTGAAGGTATAGGCGCCGAGATAGAAGCCCTCGGCCGCGGCGCCGAGATCCAGTCCCGAGAGCGTGGTGACGGCGGTGCCGGTGCCCGACAGCGCGCGTCCCGCGACACCGGCAGACTTGCGGATCTGCTCGGCGTCCACCTTGCCCGCGGCACCGAGGCCCACCGCGAGCACGCTGGCGACGCCGAGTCCCTCCGGCGCCGGAATCCGGGTCAGCTCCTCGCCCTTGCCCTTCGCGCCGACCGCCCGCAGCTGTTCCAGCAGCGCCGCCCGCGTATCCGCGCTCACCACATCCTCGAACACCGCCTCCCCCTCGAGGGCCGGGCCGGGAACGATCGCCGGGCCGTCGTCGGTGGTGACGAGTCCGATGACGAGCACATCGGTATCGGTGCCGATGGTCGCGGTGAGTGCCATTTCCGGTCCGAGCGAACGGTCTGCAACAGCTGTCATGCGGACAAGGCTACTGGTCGGGCGGTTGTGGGTCGCCCGGGTGGTGTGCGCGCTGCGGGCGGGGGGCGAGCTGTTCCGAAGACTGCGGGCCGGTGCGGAAATGCCGGGCGGCGATCCCGTCGAGCAGCAGCGTCAGCCCATCCTCCAGCAGGCGGTCGAAATCGATGTCGAGACCGTCGCTGTCGCGGTCCGGGTCGAAATGGCGTGCGAGGGTCGGATAGGTCCCGTCCTCCACCAGGCCCGCGGCCGCGGCGCGGAAGTCCTCGACCGTCTGTGAGCCGGAGTCTGCCGACGTGCGCTCCGAGCCCGGCAGCAGGGCCAAACCCTGCACCAGACCCGAGACCACCAGATAGATCGTGAGCATGTGCTGCCGGGTCATCTCCGGGTGTTCGAGGGCGGCGAAGGAGCGTTCCAGGCTGTCCAGCAGCGCGGGCCCGACGGGCGGCCGGGTCTGCGCGAGGAGCGGCAGCATCCACGGGTGGCGCCGGTACAGCCGCCATTCGGCGCGCGCCTCGTGGGCGAGCCGGGCCCGCCAGCCGGTGACGTCCACGGGCGGCGGCAGGCCATCGGCGATCACGAGTTCGGCCATCTCGGCGAGCAGGGTGTCGCGGTCGGGGAAGTGGCGGTAGAGCCGGGTGGTGGCCACGCCCAGCTCGGTGGCGAGGCGGCGCATGGACAGCGCCTCCAGGCCGTCGCGATCGGCCAGTTCCACCGCGGCCCGCACGATACCGACCGTGGTGAGGCGGTGCGGCCTCGCCGAACGCTGCGGCGGGGCCGGGTTCGCCCGGCGGCCGCGGTAGGCGCGGGCCTGGCAGGAGCGGGAGCAGTAGCGCCGCCTGCGACCCCGGCCGGGCTGGTCGAGCGGCGCGCCGCAGACCGTGCACGGCTGCTCGTATTTCATCACACCATTCAGTGTGACGAAATGGTCGTAAAGCCGCTGGGGAACTCATAGGTTGGCAGGCACACACGGTGTTCCGATTCGGGCGCGCCGTGGACCCGAGCGGCCCCGCGGAACCCGCGCGGCGGAATTCTGGACAGGAGGATGGCGGATGGACGAGCGGATCGTGGTCCGGCGCGCGAGCGTGGACGAGCTGGATGCGGTGGCGGCGGCGTATGCCGAGGCGAATGCCGACGAGGCGGTGACCACCTGGGTGCTGGCGGACCATCCGGAGGTCGCCGAGCAGTTCGTCACCCAGCACGTGCCCGAGATGGTGGCGCAGACCCTGCGCGACGACGAGGTCTGGATCGCCGGTGTCGGCGAGGAGATCTGGGCGGTCTCGCTGTGGCACACGGTCGCCTCGCTGGACCGGTACGACGAGCAGCACGCCGAGATCGCGGAACTGGCCCGGACCACGGGACTGCGCCCGTTCCGGCGGCTGGAGACGGTGCTGACATCGGTCACCGAGCGGCACCCGGCCGAGTTCCCGCACCGCTACCTGCAGTCCATCGCCACCGTGCCGCACCGCCGCGGTTCGGGCGCGGGCGCGGCGATCCTCACCGACCGTCTGAAAGCCGCTGCCGCCGAGGGACTTCCGGCCTATCTGGAGGCCAGCACGGAACGCTCGTCCCGCCTCTACGAACGCTGCGGCTTCGTCCTGCAGGGCGACCCCATCCACCTCCCCGACGGCGGCCCGACCCTCCGGCCCATGTGGTTCCAGGGCTGAGCCGGGTGTCGCTGGGACCGGCGCTGCCGGGTATTGCGGAGGTCGGGCGGGACGGGTGGTGCGGTTAAGCTCGGCTGGTGACCGACTCGACGTTGCTGCAGGGACCGATCCATCACGTGCATGCGGAGCTGGGGGCGACGTTTGCGCCGTTCGGGGGGTGGGAGATGCCCGTTCAGTACGGGGGGACGGTGGCCGAGCACACCGCGGTGCGGACGAGCGTCGGCCTGTTCGATGTGAGCCATCTGGGGAAGGCGACCGTGCGGGGACCGGGGGCGGCGGGGTTCGTGAATTCCGCGCTGACCAACGATCTCGGGAAGATTCGTCCGGGGAAGGCGCAGTACACGCTGTGCTGCGCCGAGGACGGTGGCGTGATCGACGACCTGATCGCCTATTACGTCGGCGACGACGAGCTGTTCCTGGTGCCTAACGCCGCCAATACCGCGGGGGTGGTCGGGGCGCTGCGGAAGGCCGCGCCGGAGGACATCACCGTGACCGACGAGCATCGCGAGTACGCGGTGTTCGCGGTGCAGGGCCCGAAGTCGGCGGAGGTGCTCACCGCGCTCGGCCTGCCCACCGATATGGAGTACATGGCCTTCGCCGACGCCGACTGGGAGGACCGCCCGGTCCGGGTCTGCCGCACCGGCTACACCGGCGAGCACGGATACGAGCTGCTGCCGCGGTGGGCGGACGCCGAGCCGCTGTTCCGCGCGCTGCTGACGGAGGTGCGCGCCCACGGTGGCGAGGCGGCCGGTCTGGGCGCGCGCGATACGCTGCGCACCGAGATGGGCTATCCCCTGCACGGACACGAACTGTCCCTGGACATTTCGCCGGTGCAGGCCCGCTGCGGCTGG
Source organism: Nocardia wallacei (assembly GCF_029869545.1). Lineage (GTDB taxonomy): Bacteria > Actinomycetota > Actinomycetes > Mycobacteriales > Mycobacteriaceae > Nocardia > Nocardia wallacei_A. The sequence goes on from NZ_JARWQD010000223.1 coordinate 28,529, forward strand.
GCCGTCGGCTGGAAGAAGCCCGAGTTCTGGGGCAAATCCGCACTGGAGCAGGAGAAGTCGGCAGGCGCGCGCCGAAACCTGCTGGGGCTCAAGGCACTCGACCGGGGCGTGCTGCGGCAGGGTCAGACCGTGCTGCGCGGCGACGAGACCGTCGGTGAGACCACCTCGGGCACCTTCTCGCCCACGTTGAAGATCGGCATCGCCCTGGCCCTGCTCGACAAGTCCGCCGGTCTCGAACCGGGCGACGAGGTCGAGGTCGACGTCCGCGGCCGCCGCCTGCGGGCCGAGGTCGTCAAGCCCCCGTTCGTCACGCCGCACACCTCCTGACGGGTGAGCGGCCACGGCCGATGAACCGGCGGAGCGGGCAACTCCGCGTGCCCGCGGGCGTCAGCCGGTTGGGGATGGTGGGCCGGTCGCGGGCGGCGGCGCTGTCGAAATCACCGGGAGCAGCACGACGGGCTGGTCGTGCGCGGGAGCGCCGCGGTCCGGCAGCAGCAGGATGGCCGCGCAGATCAGGGCGATCGCCGCGAGCACACCCGCACCGGTGCGGACGTATGCCCACCGGCGGTGCCGCCACTGTGCCGGAATGCGCACGGTCCCGCTCCCTCCTGCTCGGACCTCACCGATCCATCGCGTACGGGCGCCCGCCGTTAGCGTCCTGAACGGATTCGCTGTCCGGACCGGCCACCGCGCGACTTGCCCACCGGTCACCGGCGAGGCTCCGGCCCGGCTGAGCAGACTGCGCAGCACTCGAGGTGGCACCTGTTCCAGATCCCGGACCTCGCATCACGGCCCGGACGCCGGGTTCTAGGATCGGATCTATGACCGTTGCCGCGCAGTTCACCCGTGTTCCGCATCCGTCGCCCACTCCGGCGGCGCGGCGACAGGAGATGCTCGCGGACCCGGGGTTCGGTCGCTTCTTCACCGACCACATGGTCTCGATCGACTACATCGGCGGGGAGTGGGCCAATCCGCGCGTCGAACCCTACGGCTCGATGGCGATGGACCCGGCGACCATGGTGTTCCACTACGGTCAGGCCATCTTCGAGGGCCTGAAGGCCTACCGGCAGCCCGACGGCAGCATCGCGACCTTCCGCATCGACGCCAACGCCAAGCGGTTCCAGCGGTCGGCGCGCCGGATGGCGATGGCCGAACTGCCGGAGGACCTGTTCGTCGAGTCGGTGCGGCAGCTGCTGGACGTCGACGCCGACTGGGTCCCGGCCGCGGGCGGCGAGGATTCGCTGTATCTGCGCCCGTTCATGTTCGCCACCGAATCCGGCCTCGGCGTCAAACCGGCCGAGGCGTACAAGTACCTGCTGCTGGGATCGCCTGCGGGAGCGTACTTTCCGCGCGGCCTGAAGCCGGTGCGGGTGTGGCTGTCGACCGAATACGTGCGCGCCGCCCCGGGCGGCACCGGCGAGGCCAAGGTGGCCGGTAACTACGCCGCGTCGCTGCTGGCGCAGAAGCAGGCCGCCGACAAGGGCTGCGACCAGGTGGTGTGGCTGGACGCCTGCGACCACCGCTACGTCGAGGAGATGGGCACCAACAACCTGTTCTTCGTCTTCGGCGCGGGCTCACAGGCCCGGCTGGTGACCCCCGAACTGTCCGGCTCGCTGCTGCCCGGCATCACCCGCGACTCCCTGCTCACCCTGGCCGCCGACTCCGGCTACCAGGTCGAGGAGCGCAAGGTGTCGGTGGCGGAATGGCGCGCGGGCGTGGAGTCCGGGGAGATCACCGAGGTGTTCGGCTGCGGCACGGCGGCCGTGGTGATCCCCGTCGCCTCGGTGCGCTCGGAGGACGGAGAATTCACCATCGGCGACGGCGAACCGGGCGAGGTGACGATGGCGCTGCGCGAGACGCTCACCGGAATTCAGCGCGGCACCTTCGCCGATATTCACGGCTGGATGCGCACGCTCTGATCCCTCAGCCCGGCATCAACATGTGCCACTGCTCCAAAGTCTGTGGCCGCATCACATAGTTGTTGTCGCGCACGTTCGACAACGTGGCGCTCGGGTCCTGCGAATACCAGTGGCCCGGATAAACGACCGGATCTCCCGCTAACCCGGCTAGATACCGCAGGCTGCGGAACATCGCGTCGGAATCGCCGCCCGGGAAATCGGTGCGGCCGCAGCCGTCGACGAACAACGTATCGCCGGCGACGAGCCGATCCTCGAACAGGAAGCACTGGCTGCCCGGCGTATGCCCGGGGGTGTGCAGCAATTCGATCTCGAATCCGCCGACGCTCACCTTGTCGCCGTGGTCGTGCCCGGTCAGCTCGCTCGGCGCGATATCGGTGACATTGGCCACCCACGGCAGTTCCTCGGCGTTGACGTGCACCGGAACCTGCACCCGCTCCAGCAGTTCCCGCACCCCGCGCAGGGTGAAGCCGAGCATGGTGCCGCCCACGTGATCGGGGTGATGGTGGGTGGCGAGCACGCCGGTCAGGCGCAGGCCGTCGGCCTCCGCGATATCCACGAGATCGCCCGCCGCATACGCGGGATCCACGACCACGCACTCGCCGCTGTCTCTATCGCCGATCAAATACGCGAAATTGCGCATCTGCGTGGCGATCGGATCGCCCACGGCCCAATCGCGCCCGGCCAGCAGTTGACGAAAATACACACGGTCGGATCCCATACGGACACCCTATGGCTCGGCGGCGACCGGCGCGCATTCGGCCGCATTGTGACTCGTCACGTGCGGGATGCTGGCGAAACGAAACACGCACGGTCGAATCGCCGGATCGCCTATTTGCGGATTGCGGAAATTGCATCGCCTCGCACGGCGTTGCGGTGCAAGTGATTTCGGGGTGATCAATGCAGCACCGATCGGTGCTGCCGCCGTCAGTGCAGCAGCGGCGCGATTTCCGCGGCTGCCTCCGGGCCGTACGCGGCACCGAGCCGCGCCAGTGCCTCGTCACGCTCGAGGCCCCACTCCTGCGGACCGTCGGTCTCGAGCACGAGCACCGCGATGAGCGACCCCAGCTGGGCGGCGCGCTCCAGGCTGAGCCCGGCGGTGTGGCCGGTCAGGAATCCGGCGCGGAAGGCGTCGCCGATGCCGGTCGGGTCGACCTTCGACCGCTCCGGCACCACCTCGACGTTGACCTCGGTGCCGTCGCGGTCGACGATCTGCACGCCCTTCGCGCCGAGGGTGGTGACCCGGATGCCGACGCGCTGCCCGATCTCGTCGAGGGTCAGGCCCGTCTTCTGCCGCAGCAGGCCCAGCTCGTACTCGTTGGTGAACAGGTACGCGGCGCCGTCGATCAGCTCGCGGGCCTGCTCGTCGGTCAGCAGCGCCAGCTGCTGCGACGGATCGGCGGCGAAGGGGATGCCCAGTTCCTGGCATTCGCGGGTGTGGCGCAGCATCGCGTCGGGATCGTTGGCGCCGACCAGCACCAGTTCCAGGTCGTGGGTGCGGGAGAGTTCGGTGATCGAGATGTCGCGGGCCTCGCTCATCGCGCCCGGATAGAACGCGGCGATCTGGGCCATCTCGTCGTCGGTGGTGCAGATGAACCGGGCTGTGTGCGCCTTCTCCGAGACCAGCACGGCCGAACAGTTCACACCGTGACGTTCCAGCCACTCGCGGTACTCGCCGAAGTCGGCGCCGACCGCGCCGAGCAGCAGCGGATTGCGATCGAGCAGACCCATCGCGTACGCGATGTTCGCCCCGACACCGCCGCGCCGGATGTTCAGATCGTCGACGAGGAAGCTCAGCGAGACATGCTCGAGCTGGTCCGCCAGCAGCGCCTCGGAGAATCTTCCGGGGAAGTGCATGAGGTTGTCGGTCGCAATGGATGCGGACACGGCGATGGTCACGGGAGGTCCTTCGGTGTCGTGCGCTGCGCACGCCTCGTCGCTGCTCGACAGACGCGTAGCGGGCCGGCGGGGAGGCGACCGGATCCCGGACGCCCGGGTGAATGACCCGTGAACGCACGAAATCGGTCGTTCGTAACGTACACCGTCGAACCGGGACCTCACCACCCGAGCGGGCCGAGTGTCTCAGTCGGTAACACTTATGTTGTGCGACAACCGGTTTGGTTCACCCGGGCAGCAGTCAGGGGGGGGGCCCTGGGGGCTACGGTTTTTCCTATCCGGGAAGGCTTTATCGGCGGCTGGTTAGTCCGCGCCTGGGACCCGGTGTCGACCGGATCTACGGCCAGCCACGCATCGAGCAGCCGCGTGCCC
>NZ_JARWQD010000224.1 GCF_029869545.1 Nocardia wallacei
GGGGTGCTGCTGGTCTCGCTGCTCGGCCCGATCGCCGCGACGCTCATCAAGCTGGCCGTGTCGCGTTCGCGCGAATACCAGGCCGACCAGGACGGGGCGGCCCTGACCGGCGACCCGCTGGCCCTGGCCTCGGCCCTGCGCAAGCTGGAGCGCGGCACCCAGGCGGCCCCCCTGCCGCCGGAGCCCCAACTGACCTCCCAGTCACACCTGATGATCGCCAACCCGTTCCGGGCCGGAGACCGCATGGCCCGCTGGTTCTCCACCCACCCCCCGATGGACGAACGCATCCAGCGCCTCGAGCAAATGGCGGGCCGCTGAGTCCGACCCACCTCCTGGAATTCCCGGCGTGCCCACCTCCCGGCGTGCCCACCTCCTACCGGTAATTCACGAACTGCAGTGCCACGTCCAGGTCCGCGTTCTTGAGTAGCGAGATGACCGCTTGGAGGTCGTCGCGCTTCTTACCGCTCACTCGCAGTTCGTCGCCCTGGATCTGGGCCTTGATGCCCTTGGGGCCCTCGTCGCGGATCTTCTTGGCGATCTTTTTCGCATTCTCCGCCGAGATGCCCTGCACCAGCGTGCCTGTGATTTTGTACACCTTTCCGGAGACCTGCGGCTCCCCGGCGTCGAAGGCCTTGAGCGAGATGTCGCGGCGGATCAGCTTCTCCTTGAACACCTCCAGCGCGGCCTTGACCCGGTCCTCCGACTCGGCCTGCACGACGATCTTCTCCTCGCCGGACCACTCGATGCCCGCGCCGGTGCCGCGGAAGTCGTAGCGGGTGTTGAGCTCCTTCGCCGCCTGATTCAGTGCGTTGTCGACCTCCTGTCGGTCGACCTTGCTCACGACATCGAATGACGAATCGGCCACCCTGCGCTCCTGTCTGAGATCGTTGCCGGACTGACGGGACCCTACGTACCCCGGACCTCCGAAGCTAGTCCGCCGCACACGGGCTTGGCCAGCCGGTTTGCATGTGAGGGCCAGGCACGTTGTATTCTTCTCAGCGCGCTCACACAGCGCATCCCTGGCGGATTGCCCGAGCGGCCAAAGGGAGCTGACTGTAAATCAGCCGCGAAAGCTTCGGAGGTTCGAATCCTTCATCCGCCACGCCCTCGGGCCCTCCCTGTGTTCAGGGAGGGCCCGAGTTCGTTCAGGGGTGATCCTCGGTTCCAAATCGGCTCCTCACCAGCCGGTTTGGTAACCACGCGGTCGGGTGTGTAACCTCGTTCAAGGCTTCGGCGCCCCCGGTGCGAGCGATCGACACGGGAGCGCGAGTAGCTGTGCCCCCTTAGCTCAGTCGGCAGAGCGTTTCCATGGTAAGGAAAAGGTCAACGGTTCGATTCCGTTAGGGGGCTCGCCGGATTGCCGGTGGTGACCGACTCGGCACTCTGAAGGCGTAGAACCGAGAGCCGGGGCAACACCTCCGCATTACCGCGCATATGGCGGTGTAGCTCAGGCGGTAGAGCAAACGACTCATAATCGTTGTGTCGCCGGTTCGAGTCCGGCCATCGCTACCCATACAGTTCGACTCCTCTTGTAGGTTGACCGGAAAGAAGGCATATCGTGGCCGCGAAGTCCACCGATGTCCGGCCAAAGATCACCTTGGCCTGCGAAGAGTGCAAGCACCGCAACTACATCACCAAGAAGAACCGGCGCAACGACCCGGACCGCCTCGAGCTGAAGAAGTTCTGCCCGAACTGCGGTACCCATCGGGCCCACCGCGAGTCTCGCTAAGTTCTCCACGCGTGCACGCTGCCGCGTTGGTCTAAAGTGCCGGAGCAGGATTTCACCCGCTCCGGCACTTGGTGTAAGTGCGGTAGTGAGCGCTCCGCCGACTCCCGGTAGCGGGGTCAGATAGGGACAGCCTTCCGTGACAATCAACACCGGTACCGAGGTCGAGACGGACCACATCGACACCGCATCGAACGGTAAGCCGTTAGACCCCGCGGCCCACGCCGCGGCGATGGTCGGTCACCACTACCGCGTCGACGACTACTACGAGGTCGGCCGCGAGAAGGTGCGCGAGTACGCGCGCGCGGTGCAGGACTACCACCCGGTGCACTGGGAGGAAGACGTCGCCCAGGAGTACGGCCACGACAGCCTGGTCGCGCCGCTGACGTTCATCTCCCTGGTCGGAATCCTCGCGCAGCGCAAGCTGTTCGAGCAGGTCGTCACCGGCTACGACCTGAGCCAGATCATGCAGACCGACCAGATCCTGGAGTTCCACCGCCCGATCCGGGTCGGCGACCAGCTCACCTGCGACGTCCACCTGCACTCGTTCCGGCAGGCCCCCGGCGGCGCCGACATGATCGTGACCAAGAACATCGTCACCGCCCAGAACGACGAACTGGTGCTCACCACCTACACCACGCTGGTCGGCCGCAGCGGTGCCGAGATCGATCCGAACATCGGCGACGCCGTCCGCAACGTGCTGATGCACGGCATCGGGGAGGCGCCCGGCCACCACCCGCGCACCGCGCCGCCGACGTCCCCGGCGCCGATTCCGGTCGCCACGGTTCCCGACGTGCCGCCCAGCAGGCACGCGCTCCGCTTCGACGACGTCGCCACCGGCGACGAACTGCCCCCGCGCACCGTCCGCCTGACCCGCGGCGACCTGGTCAACTACGCCGGTGTCTCCGGCGACGCCAACCCGATCCACTGGAGCGACGACGTGGTCAAGCTCGTCGGCCTGGACAACGTGGTGGCGCACGGCATGCTCACCATGGGCCTGGGTGGCGGGTTCGTCACGTCCTGGCTGGGCGACCCGGGTGCGGTCAAGGAGTACAACGTCCGCTTCACCAGCCCGGTCTACGTGCCCGCCGACCGCCCGGCCGAGATCGAGTACACCGGCAAGGTGAAGTCGATGGATCCGGAGACCCGCACGGCCGTCGTGGCGATCGTGGCGAAGTCCGAGGGGCGTAAGATCTTCGGGCGCGCCACGGCCACCGTGCAACTGGTGTGACCGAGGCGTCCCGACCCGATTGGCGGCCGAGCGGATCGGTAACGTACACTCGGGTTTCTGGGGTCGCCAGCCGCTGCGCGCTGCTCTGAAGGGGCTGGTTCCGGACGGGAAACCGTCGGGGCCGCCGTCGCCGGAGCGGCGCGCGTGTTGTGTGACAGCCAGGGACAACTGAAAAGAAATGGTGCTGGATAATCCAAGACGTCCAGCCGAAGGGGCGTAGCTCAATTGGCAGAGCAGCGGTCTCCAAAACCGCAGGTTGCAGGTTCAAGTCCTGTCGCCCCTGCCTTCCGCAGCGACTGCTTGCAGGTCGCTCGAAAGGACCAGCATGCCAGCGACGAGAGAGGATCGACGTGAGCGAGCAGCGGGACCGTCGCCACGACGCGGATGCGTCCGACGACGATGACACCGCGGTGAGCCGGCCGAGTGGCAAGCGGTCGTCTCGGCGTGCTCGCGGAGCATCCTCGCAGAGCGATACCGGTGCCCTCGCCACCATCGAGCGCGCCGGTGGCGACTCGGGATCGGCGAAGGTGGCCAAGGCCGACAGGAAGGCCGCGCGCGGTTCGGCGAATCCGTTCAAGCGCCTGGTGAAGTTCCTGCGCGAGGTGATCGCGGAACTGCGCAAGGTGATCTGGCCCAACCGCAAGCAGATGGTCACCTATACGAGCGTGGTCTTGGTGTTCGTGATCGTGCTGGTCGCGTACATCTACGGGATGGATCTGGCGTTCATCAAGGGTGTCGACTGGCTGTTCGGCTAGCTGATCCCGCGCCGGTAACCGTCTCGAGCAGGCCGGATTTCGGCCGTGCAGTGGCGGTGCCATCCGCCGGATGCCTTCCGGCACGCAGAGGAAGTTAGTGACGACACAGGAAGCGAGTGCCCAGTGAGCACCCCGGAGAACGGCACAACCGAAGAGTTCCCGGTCGACGACGCGGTGGAGCAGTCCGCCGCCGAGCAGACCATGGAGGACTCGGCGGACTCCGCGCCGGCCGCGGAGCCCGCACCCGCCGAGGACACCGCTGACGAATCCGCCGCCGAGGCGCCCGCCGCAGAGGAGGCCGCCGATCCGGTCGCGGAGATGAAGGCCGCGCTGCGGCGCGCTCCCGGCGACTGGTATGTCGTCCACTCCTATGCCGGTTACGAGAACAAGGTGAAGGCCAACCTCGAGACCCGCGTGCAGAACCTGGGCCTGGAGGACTACATCTTCCAGGTCGAGGTGCCGACCGAGCAGGTCACCCAGTTCAAGAACAACCAGCGCAAGACGGTGCAGCAGAAGATCCTGCCGGGTTACATCCTGGTCCGGATGGACCTCAACGACGAGTCGTGGGGCGCGGTGCGCAACACCCCGGGCGTCACCGGTTTCGTCGGCGCCACCTCCCGGCCCTCGCCGCTGTCGATCAACGACGTGGTGAAGTTCCTGGTCCCGGCCGAGCAGCAGCAGAAGAAGCCGGCCGCCGCCGCCAGCGCCGCCGCGACCGCGGAGAGCGGCGCCACCGAGGCCGCGCCGAAGCCCGCCCTCGAGGTCGATTTCGAGGTCGGCGAGTCGGTGACGGTGATGGACGGCCCGTTCGCGACGCTGCCGGCCAGCATCTCCGAGATCAACGCCGAGCAGCAGAAGCTCAAGGTGCTGGTGTCGATCTTCGGTCGCGAGACCCCGGTGGAGCTCGCCTTCACTCAGGTCGCGAAAATCTGAGACTTGCAATAAGGCAAGAAACCAACCAAGGAAGAAAGATGCCCCCCAAGAAGAAGAAGGTCGCCGGGCTCATCAAGCTCCAGATCCAGGCCGGTGCGGCGAACCCCGCCCCGCCGGTCGGTCCCGCGCTGGGTCAGCACGGCGTCAACATCATGGAGTTCTGCAAGGCGTACAACGCCGCGACCGAGTCGCAGCGCGGCAACGTCATTCCGGTCGAGATCACGGTCTACGAGGACCGCTCGTTCGACTTCAAGCTGAAGACTCCGCCCGCCGCCAAGCTGCTGCTGAAGGCCGCCGGTGTGCAGAAGGGTTCGGCCGAGCCGCACCGCAACAAGGTCGCCACGGTCACGATGGACCAGATCAAGGACATCGCGAAGACCAAGCAGGAAGATCTGAACGCCAACGACATCGATCAGGCGGCGAAGATCATCGCGGGCACCGCTCGCTCGATGGGTATCACCATCTCCGAGTAAGAGCTCGTGTGGGAGGGACGGCCAGTCCCGGAAACCACGTCTGAACCACGAACAGGACAGAGAATCATGGCAAAACGAAGCAAGGCGTATCTCGAGGCGGCCGCCAAGGTCGACCGCGCTCAGCTGTACTCCCCGCTGGCCGCCACCCGGCTGGCGAAGGACACCTCCACCAAGAAGACCGACGCCACCGTCGAGGTCGCCGTCCGTCTGGGTGTCGATCCCCGCAAGGCCGACCAGATGGTCCGCGGCACCGTCAACCTGCCGCACGGCACCGGTAAGACCGCCCGCGTCATCGTGTTCGCCGCCGGTGAGAAGGCCGCCGAGGCCGAGGCCGCCGGTGCCGACGCCGTGGGCGCCGAGGACCTGATCGAGCGCATCCAGGGCGGCTGGCTGGACTTCGACGCCGCGATCGCCACCCCGGACCAGATGGCCAAGGTCGGCCGCATCGCGCGCGTGCTGGGCCCCCGCGGCCTGATGCCGAACCCGAAGACGGGCACGGTCACCACCGATGTGACCAAGGCCGTCAACGACATCAAGGGCGGCAAGATCAACTTCCGCGTCGACAAGCAGGCCAACCTGCACTTCGTGATCGGCAAGGCCTCCTTCGACGAGAAGAACCTGGTGGAGAACTACGGCGCCGCGCTGGAGGAGATCCTGCGCCTGAAGCCCTCGACCGCGAAGGGCCGCTACGTCAAGAAGGTGACGATTTCGACGAACACCGGCCCGGGCATCCCGGTGGACCCGAACCGCACCCGCAACCTCACCGAAGAGGACGCGTAGCACCAAGCATCCCGAAGGGCCGGTACCTGAATCAGGTACCGGCCCGTTTTGGCAGATGGGGGAGGGGTCCGCTATTCTGTACTGCGGTCGTCGACTCGTTCGATGATCACCCCAATCGTTCTACCGAAGACCGTTGGTCGCTGCCGTCAGGCAGTCGAAGGTCCGGCGAGATTGCCGGCGGCCCACGCAGGGAGAACCGAGGTCGGGAAATATGCGCGCGTTGATTCGCGCCCGTTTTCTTGTGCGCCCCGGATCGCTCTGCGTCCGGGGCGTCAGCTTTGTCGCCGGGTCGTCTCCGCCGGAGTCGGTAGTTCATACGAACCGACCATCCAGAGAGGAGGCGAAGTATATGGCAATTCAGTGGAAGCACACCCAGGTCGACCAGATCACCGAGAAGTTCAAGGACTCCACCGCCACCGTGATCACGGAATACCGTGGTCTGTCGGTCGGCAAGCTCACCGAGCTGCGTCGGGCCCTGGGCGCGGACGCCACGTACACCGTCGCCAAGAACACCCTGGTCAAGCGTGCCGCCGCCGAGGCGGGCGTGGAAGGCCTGGATGACTTGTTCGTCGGTCCGACCGCCATCACCTTCATCAAGAGCGAGCCGGTCGAGGCCGCGAAGGCGCTGAAGGCCTTCGCCAAGGACAACAAGGCCCTGGTCATCAAGGGCGGCTACATGGACGGCGCCCCGCTGTCCGTGTCCGAGGTCGAGCGCATCGCCGACCTGGAGTCCCGCGAGGTGCTGCTGTCCAAGCTGGCCGGCGCCATGAAGGGCAACATGACCAAGGCGGCCGGGCTGTTCGCCGCGCCCGCCGGTCAGGTCGCTCGCCTGTTCGCCGCGCTCGAGGACAAGAAGCGCGCCGAAGGCGGCGCCGAGGCCGCTCCGGCCGCCGAATAAGTCATTCCCCACCCCATAGACATCCACCGAAAGGAAACAACAATGGCCAACGTTGACGAGCTGCTCGAGACCATCGGCAACATGACCCTGCTCGAGCTGTCGGACTTCGTGAAGAAGTTCGAGGAGAAGTTCGAGGTCACCGCCGCCGCTCCGGTCGCCGTCGCCGCCGCCCCGGGTGCCGCCGGTGCCGCTGCCGGTGCCGACGCCGCCGAGGAGCAGGACGAGTTCGACGTCGTGCTCGAGAGCGCCGGCGACAAGAAGATCCAGGTCATCAAGGTCGTGCGCGAGATCGTCTCCGGCCTGGGCCTGAAGGAGGCCAAGGATCTGGTCGAGGGTGCCCCGAAGCCGATCCTGGAGAAGGTCGCCAAGGAGGCCGCCGACGCCGCCAAGACCAAGCTGGAAGAGGCCGGCGCCAAGGTCTCGGTCAAGTAATTGCGGTAATTCGCTGCGAATCGGGCGGTTCCCCGCGGGGGACCGCCCGATTTGTTGTTTCCGGCGGCGGAACCACGATGTTGTCGGTCGTTCCTACTCTCGAGTCAGCTAGGCTGTCCTCGATCAGCGGCATACGATACAGTGGCCGCACCCCAGTGTGCCGCGTCACATCCGGCTGGAATTGTCGAGGCGTGGCGCGTGGGCGCTCGTCAGTAGGAATTGTGGAGGTTGGCGTGGGCGTCGAGGTCAGGACCGAAGCTGTAACCAAGTCTTTCGGTTCGCAGCGTATTTGGCAGGATGTCACCCTGACCCTGCCCCCGGGGGAAGTCAGCGCGCTGCTCGGCCCCTCCGGCACCGGTAAGTCCGTGTTCCTGAAGTCGCTGATCGGTCTGCTGCGCCCCGAGCGTGGCTCCATCTTCATCGACGGCACCGACATCACCACCTGCTCCAACAAGGAGCTCTACGAGATTCGCAAGCTGTTCGGCGTGCTGTTCCAGGACGGCGCCCTGTTCGGCTCGATGAATCTGTTCGACAACGTGGCCTTCCCGCTGCGCGAGCACACCAAGAAGAGCGAATCCGAGATCAAGAAGATCGTCATGGAGAAGCTCGAGCTGACCGGTCTGCTCGGCGCCGAGGGCAAGCTGCCCGGCGAGATCTCCGGCGGTATGCGCAAGCGCGCCGGGCTGGCCCGCGCCCTGGTGCTGGACCCGCAGATCATCCTCGTCGACGAGCCGGACTCCGGCCTCGACCCGGTGCGCACCACCTACATCAGCCAGTTGCTGCTCGACATCAACGCCCAGATCGACGCCACGATCCTGATCGTCACCCACAACATCCAGGTGGCCCGCACGATTCCGGACAACATCGGCATGCTGTTCCGCCGCCAGCTGGTCATGTTCGGCCCGCGCGAGGTGCTGCTGACCTCGGAGGAGCCGGTGGTCAAGCAGTTCCTCAACGGCCGCATGGTCGGTCCGATCGGCATGACCGAGGAGAAGGACGAGGCGCAGATGGCGCGCGAGCAGGCGCTCGCCGACGCCGGCCACTACGACAACGGGATCGACGAGATCCAGGGCATCCCGCCGCAGGTGAAGGTCAACCCCGGCATGCCCGTGCGCCAGGCCGTGGAGCGCCGCCGTCGCCGGGTCCGCGAGATCATGCACACCCTGCCGCATGCGGCCCAGGTCGCCATCCGTGAATCCATGGAAGAGAACGGCGATACACAAGTTCTGCCCGCCTACACCGGCAACCCGCCGGAATATCAGGGCGGCGCGTACGACACCACCGTGCGTCACAACCCAACCAACGGGTAACATACGCCACCGTGAATCAAACCCTGACGCGGCTGCGCACCCCGGTCGAGTCGGGTTTTGCACAGGCCGGGAACATCTTTGCGCTGCTCATCAGCGTGGCGCGCAAGACTTTCCAGCGGCCGTTCCAGTGGCGTGAGTTCATCGAGCAGTCGTGGTTCATCGCGAGTGTCTCGGTGCTGCCCGCCGCCCTGGTCGCAATCCCGTTCGGCGCCGTTGTGGCACTGCAGACCGGTTCACTGATCAAGCAGCTCGGCGCCGAGGCATTCACCGGCGCCACCAGCGTGCTGGCCACCGTCCAGCAGGCCGCTCCCGTCGTCACCGCGCTGATCATCGCCGGTGCGGCGGGTTCCGCCGTCGCCGCGGATCTGGGCTCGCGAACCATCCGCGAGGAGATCGACGCGATGGAGGTGCTCGGCATCGACCCGGTGCAGCGCCTGGTGGTTCCGCGCGTGCTGGGCATGATCCTGGTCGCGGTGCTGCTCAACGGCCTGGTGTCGGTCGTCGGCATCTGCGGCGGCTACGGTTTCAACGTTCTGCTGCAGGGCGGCACCCCCGGTGCCTATCTGGCCTCGTTCTCCGCGCTGGCCCAGCTGCCCGATCTGTGGATCGGTGAAATCAAGGCGGCCATCTTCGGTCTGATCGCGGGCGTGATCGCCGCCTACAAGGGTCTGCATCCGAAAGGGGGACCGAAAGGAGTGGGTGACGCGGTGAACCAGTCCGTGGTGATCACCTTCCTGGTGCTCTTCTTCGTCAATCTCATCTTGACGTTGGTGTACCTGCAGGTCGTCCCCGCCAAGGGCTCCTGACCATGGTTGTGGCACAGCGTTCCCCGGCCCTCGCCAAGCAGATGCGCCGGGTAGGTAGGGTGCTGCGCGGTCCGGTCGACATGATCGATCGCGCCGGCGACCAGATGTCGTTCTACTCCAAGGCGATCGCGTGGATTCCGCGCACCGCGGTGCACTACCGCAAGGAGGTCATGCGGCTGCTGGCCGAGGTGACCTTCGGCTCCGGTGCGCTCGCGGTGATCGGCGGGACCATCGGCGTGGTCGTGATGATGTCGGCCTCGGTCGGCGTGGTGGTCGGTCTGCAGGGCTTCAAGGCCCTCGACGCCCTGGGCAGCGGCGTGCTGACCGGCTTCCTCACCGGATACATCAATACCCGCGAGCTGGCTCCGCTGGTGGCGGCGCTGGCGCTGTCGGCGACGGTCGGCTGTGGTTTCACCGCGCAGCTGGGCGCAATGCGGATCTCGGAGGAGATCGACGCGCTCGAGGTGATGGCGGTGCCGGGCGTGCCGTTCCTGGTGACCACCCGCGTGATCGCGGGCTTCACCGCGGTGATCCCGCTCTACATCGTCGGCCTGCTGGGCACGTTCCTGGCGTCGCGGCAGATCAGCGTGTGGTTCAACGGGCAATCGACAGGGTCCTACGACCACTATTTCAGCCTGTTCCTACCACCTGAGGACGTGCTGTATTCGTTCCTCAAGGTGCTGGTCTTCGCCTTCGTGATCATCCTGATCCACTGCTACTACGGCTTCACCGCCACCGGCGGCCCGGCCGGAGTCGGCGTGGCCGTGGGGCGCGCGGTGCGCGCGTCCATCGTGCTGATCAACATCCTGGATTTCTTCCTCAGCCTGGCCATCTGGGGAACCACGACGACGGTGCGGGTGGCGGGATGATCGGTCAAAGCCCGGAGGCGGCAGCCTGCGTAACCACGGAGGGCTTCCGATCATCCCGAGGAGGTACAGCATGAACGGGGTGCAGTTCTGGCGCTCCACCGAGAAGCTGCGCAAGCGCACGCTCGGGGTGCTGTTCTTCGTGGTGATGGCGGTGTTCCTGGCGACCACCGTCGCGGCCTACAACAAGGTGTGGGTGAAGACGACGAAGGTCGACCTGATCACCGACACCGTCGGAAACGCGTTGACCCGCAACGCGGATGTGAAGGTCCGCGGCGTCACCGTCGGCGAGGTGCGCTCCAGCGAGTCCACCGGCGGCAAGGTGACGCTGCACCTGGCGCTGAGCCCGGACAAGGCCGAGAAGATCCCGTCCAACGTGACCGCCCGGCTGCTGCCGAAGACGCTGTTCGGCGAGCGCTACGTCGAGCTGGTGTGGCCCGAACAGCCGAGCGGACAGCCGCTGCGGGCGGGCATGACCCTGCAGCAGGACGCCAGCGGCAATGCCGTGGAGGTCAGCCAGCTGCTCGACAAGGTGCTGCCGCTGCTGCAGGCGATTCCGCCGCAGTACCTGGCCTCGACCCTCGGCGCGCTGTCGCAGGCGCTCGGCGGGCAGGGCGAGGAACTCGGCCACACCATCGACCGGCTGGACACCATCTTCCGCGACATCAACGGCGTGATGCCGACGTTGCAGGAGGACATCCGCCAATTCGCCACCGTGGCCGACACCTATTCGGACGCGCTGCCGCAGCTGGTCGACACCTTCGACAATCTGCGCACGCTCAATGCCACGATCGTGCAGAAGCGGTCGCAGATCGACACGCTGTACTCGGTGCTGACACCCACCTCGGCGCAGACGGCCGACTTCCTGATCGCCAACCACGACAACATCATCGACGTCGCCGCGGACTCGCGGACCGCGCTGGAGCTGCTGGGCACCTACTCGCCCACCTTCCCCTGCACGATGAAGAACTTCGCGCAGCTCAAGCCGCGCATCGACCAGATCTTCGGCAAGGACACCGATATGCCGGGTTCGCGGGTGTCGATCCTGCTCACCAACACCCGCGGCAAGTACCTGCCCAACCAGGACGAGCCGCGCTGGTTCGACGAGCGCCCGCCGGTGTGCTTCCCCGAGTTCCCGACCGGCGTGGACTCCGGGCAGTATCCGACCGGTTCCGGCAACGACGGCTCCTATCAGCCGCCGAGCCGCAATCCGGGCGACCCGAATATCGGACAGCTGCCGCCCGCCCAGTTCTCGGTGTACGGCGCACAGCCCGCGACCTCGGTGGGCTCCCCGGCCGAGCAGCAGACCCTGGGCGCGATCTATGGTGCGGCCAACGGGGTTTCGCCGGACCAGGTGCCGAGCTGGGTGACCCGGATCGGGGCGCCCGCCATGCGCGGAAGTGAGGTGAGCGTGAAGTGAGTGGGCGTTTACGTGGCCTCGGCGGCCCGCTGACCAAGCTCGTCATCTTCATCGTCGTGACGCTGCTCGCGACCGGGGTGCTGGGACTCACGATCGCCAACTACTCCGGCGGCGGCAGCGAATTCAAGGCCCGGGTTAGCGGTGTGTGAAAGCGGGGACCCGGGGGCGGGGGGGGGCTCGCCCGGGGGGGGGGGGGGCGAGGGGGGGAGGGGGAGGTAGGCGGTCGTGACATCGGCGGCCAGGGGTTCGAGCGACCACCCGTCCGCGGCGATGTGATGTACGACCAGCACCAGCAGGTGTTCGCGGTCGGGCGTGCGGTTCAGCTCGGCGCGCAGCGGGATCTCGGTGGTGAGATCGAAAC
>NZ_JARWQD010000225.1 GCF_029869545.1 Nocardia wallacei
GGCGCCGGTGCCGGTCTTGCCGACGCCGAGTTCGTTGCGGAGTTTTTTGACTTCGGGGTCGTCGGTTTCCTTGTCGCCGTAGACCTCTTTGAGTTTCTCGAGGACCTTGATCGCCTTCTGCGCCTGCGGAGACAAACCCGCGACGTCCACCGCGCCGTCGCCGGTTCCCGAACCATCCGCGGCATCGCTGCCGGTCCCCGCGCCCTGGCCGGTCCCGGCACCACCGCCGCCGAGTCCCGCGAGCGCCGAGGCGATCATGGGCAGCATTCCCGCCGCCATCGCGCCCGCCTGCAGCGCGGCCGGGGCCAGGCTGGCGACCATGTCCGGGTCGACCAGCGGCTCCGGCTCGGCGGGCGGTGGTGCGGCCGGAACCGCCTGCGGCGCACCGGCCTGCTCCGGCGCGGCCGTCGCGGGCGCAGCCTGGCCTGAGCCGGGTGCGACCTGCCCCGGCTGTGCCTGCTTCGGCCCGATCGTCGGCGGCGGGGCGAGCTGATTCGGATTCGCCAGCTGTGACTGCCCGCCGTGTCCGGGCGCCGCCGCCCCGGGTGGAGCCGCCGCACCCGGCTGCGACCCGCCCGGCTGGCTCGGTGCCCACGGCGAGGTGAGACGGGGTGTCGGCGTCCGCCGCCGGGTCCACGGGGTCTCCGACCCGGGCGCCGGATTCCCTTCCGCCGCGGCCTTTCCGGTCCCGGCCTCGTCGGCGACCGGCTCGACCGCCGTCGGCCACACCTCCGCGCTGGTCACGTCGCCCCCTTCAGCACCCGCTTCACCCGCACATCGCGCCCGCTCGGGATCGTCTGCTCGACAACCTGTCCCGTGCTCGGATCGCTGGTGATCACGTGCAGCGCATCGACAGCCACCCCGACCCGGGTCGGAGCGTGCGAGCGGTAATCCCAGAAGACCAGATCCCCCGCCGACGTCGCGTGCGGATCGACGCGCTGACCGCAGACCGCCTGTCCCGCAATGGTGCTCGGAAGTATCACGACCTCCGAAGCGGTGGTCGTCGACCGCGAGCACGCGCCCGCGGTTCCCCCGGAGGCCACGGCACCTCCCCCACCCGCGGCTCCCGTCGTCGTCGACAGCTCACATCGCCCCGTCACCGCCGCTTCCGAAGCCCGGCCGATCACATACTGCGTGAGCGTCGCGTCGTCCGCGACGCCTCGCGCCGCACCCTCCCCGGCCGACCGCCCGCGCAGCTGCATCAGGGCCACGTCGCGGGCGCAGTCGACCGCGGGGCCGCGGTTGACGGTGTCCAGCGCCGGAAGCTGGTACGGCGCCGACCGCATCGCGGTCAGACACGACCGCTGCCACGCCGACGCCTCGGCGTCGTCGGGCGCGATGGTCATCTCCGCGTACGGATTGGTCGTCGGAATATCCGACGGCGACATGGTCTCGCGGGCGGATCCGGTGCGCGGGCCGGCCGACGTGGTGGGGGTGGCCGTCTCGGTGGCGGACGGGTCGGGGCCGAGCGCGCTGTCGCACTGGTACCGGAAATCCGCGGCCGCGGACGACGCGTTCTCGCCCACCGCGAGCACGACCAGAATGCCCGCCCCCGCCAGCACCCCCAACACCGCCAGCAGCGCCACCAACAACAACCACACCTGGAAAGGGACCAGCGAGAACAGGATGAGTCGGCCGAACTTCATAATTCCTCCTGTCCCGATCGGAAGTCGTGGTGAACTACCTTCTCCACCTCATCTGAGCTACCGGTGCCATCGTCCGCGCCCATTCTTGATCCCGGTGGTGCATGGTGCCCGAAGTCGGTGTCACGGAAAGCGATGGCGAGGATTTGTTGTCTCCGTTGATCAGATTATGAGTTCTGATCGCCTCGTAGGTTTCGTTTCGAAGGTTGCGCATGGCGTCGAGGTTGGTGACGTCCCCCACGAAGGTCTCGGCAGTCCTCTCGATTCGCAATGCATGCTCATTGGTGATCCATCGGCGCATGCGCTCCGCACCCACGTGATCGATGCCCATATTATACAATTCCTGGGTGTGAACGTCCGGAGCCGGGCCAGTTATCCTGCCTTTATGGGAGATGTCGTTCAGAGCGGCGATCATGCTGTCCTTGTCCGCGAGCGGCGTAGTATCGGACATGTACCTCAGTGCCCAATTCCTCTGCTCCTGCGTCAGGTGGATACTGCCACCCATCTGAGTACCGCGATACATTTTCGCCGCTTCGTACATCGTCCCGAAATCGGCCGCAACCTCCGCGTGGGTCGCGCCGGTACCGTCCAGGAGGGAAATCGACCGGTTCTGAGCGTGCCGCACCGAAGCGGCCAGCAGTGACAGGTCCTTGTCCTTGAACGGCTCGTTGGCACCCATCCGGTTGACGACGCCCCGGGATTCCTGGGCGAGGTGAGCCATACCCTCGTTCTTCCCCCCTGCGCCGATGATCGCGGCGAAGGCGTCGCTCGCGAAGGCACCCCTGTCGACCACGCCCTGCACCGCGGCCGCGTTACCCAGGATGGTGTCGACTCCGCCGTACTGGCGAGCCGCGTTCCGGGCGCCGACGGACAGCGCCTCCCATTTCATATTATTGATATAGTTCCAGCCGTGCTTGCCGCCGTATCGTTTTTCCTTTGACAGGGCCCTCTTCTGCTTCGCCTCGTCCGCTTTCTGCTTCGAGCCCGGGTGACCGAACCCTGGAATCGCGCCCACCATCCACTCGAACGGCGCGAAGTTGGAGATGGTGTTCGCGCCCGCCATTGCCGCCATCATCTTGAAATGGTTCGGACCCGGGCTGGAGTCCCCCATACCCAGTGCGCGTCCACCGCCACCGCCGCCGCCGGATCCCCCCGCTCCCTGAATGGCCAGCGCCGTCCGGTTCGCCACCCAATCGGAGCTGGTCTGCATATTGTCACGCAAATGCCGGAACTCGACGACACCGACCACCATGAAGAACGCCCACAACACCAGAACCGGCAACACGTTACCACCGGCCTGCCGCATGATGCTGTCGGAGAGGAGCAGGATCAATCCGGTCGCCGCACAATACGCCATGAACCGTAGGACGGCGAACCAGGTACTCACCAGATTTCTCACGAGGAAGGTCTGCGAGGGGCCGTAGACATACGCTCCCGCAGCGAATCCGAAAATAATCATGAACCCGTGAATGAAGATCGATATGACCGCGCGGGTGAGATTCACGATCATGAACCCGAAGCCCACGAACAGAATAATCTGAATGAGGATCAACAGGAACCCGATCGCGATCTGGGCGGCGCGCGGATTATCGGCGGACTTGTACGCGCCGTAGTCCCCACACGTCTTCATCCCCTCTTTTATCTGATCCTCGTCCCCCACCGTGGTGGCCGTAGACCACATCGCCTTGCATTCGGGACGGGTATCGACGACGTGGCCGAAGTTCCATACCTGCAACGGTTTCCGAATGAAGTTGTCGGCCATGGTGGCCTGCAACGTCGGGATCAGGGCGTTCGGATTCGGATTACTGTTCCCGTTCAGCCCGGCCGCGACGGACAGGCCCACGTCCCGGCCCTGCGCGAGCCAGCCGTCCGTGCTGAGCTCGTGCGCCATCGGATTCGTCAGGAAGAAGCCGGAGAAGGTAGCGGCGAGGAGTATGGCCACGATCTGCCGAATGGCCTTGGCGATGAATCCCCGCACGATGAAGTACGCGATGAAGAAGGCCCCGATGGCGGCCGCGGTGAACGACACCGCCAGCGTGCCGATCTGATCCGCGAAGCTTTGCGCGGCGCCCAGCAGCGGCTGCCGGAACGTGTCCAGCCAGGAAAGGTCGATCCCCTTGCCCACCAACCACACCAGCGACTGGGCGATGAACAGCCAGCCCGCGAACAGAATCACGATGAACGACGAGATGAACGTCTTCCCGGGGTTCAGGATGCCGCCGTGATTGGTGGCGAAGGTGTACTGCGACACGTCCACACCCGACGAATCCCTGACCTCCAGGAAACCGAGGCCGTTGGCCGTCGCCGTCCCGGAGCCGGACTGCGCGATCGCCACGGAGCCCACCGCCATCGGGAACACGAACACCATGAAGACGACGACCAGCGCCCACGCCGTCCACCGGCGTCGCCGGGTCGCGCCGATCCATACGCCCGCACGCCGCCACAATTCCAGCGGCCGCCACCGCTCGGGATCGAAATACTCCAGCTCCCAGGGCCGCTCGGTGATCCACCGATCGCGTCTGGGGCCCTTCGGATCATCCGACTTCACGACACCACCTGCCGCTCCGGCAGCACGGCACGCACCACCCCCGGCGTGCTGCTGATCGCGTCGGCACGGTCGGGCCGGGCGGGCCCGAGAATCTTGCCCCGGCCGATGCGGTTGAGCGCGTCACGCATGAACATCTCGCCCCGTCGCTCCTCCGGCACCGTCCGACCGGGACCGGTCGCCGGGGACGTTTCCTCCCGCAGGATCTGCAGCAGGAACGGCGCTTCCTTCAGGTCCACACCCAGCCACTCCAGGCTGTTGCGTGCCAAGGTCTCGTCACGCTGACGGAACACGAACCGATTCGGGATCAGATTGTGCGCCGCCCCTTGGAAGTCGGTCGCGGGATCGTGTGACGCCAATCCGATGGCCGCCAGGTGTTTACGACCGTCGCGGCTGAAGTCGGAGGTGACGGCCGAACCGACCTGTGTCTGCGTGAAATGGTGCGCCTCGTCTCCGACGAGCAGCCCGAACCGGCCGTTGTCGTTGAGAAACGCTTCCCGGGCGGCGACACCGACCAATTCGTACAGCGCCGTCCCCAGCCGCTTGGTCAGCGGCAGACGGTTGTACAGATGCGGCGTCGTGAGTTCCTCGGCGGTCGGCAACGCCACATTGTGGCTGCGAATGACCGTCGCCGCGGCATCGAGCCGCAAGGGTGGCAGGCGCGCGTCGAACAGCACCGGCACCCGTTCGACGATCGTCCCCAGCCGCGCGGTCAGATCGGCATACTCGTCGCCGTCCGACCGCTCGCGCAGCCTGCGGACCGCATGAAACAGATCCATCATGCTGCGAATCCCGTGCTCCGCAATTCCCTTGGGGGTCAGCAAGGTTCCGAGCGCCGCGCCCGGACCGCTGGTCGGCGAAAGATCCAGCAGCGGAAGAATCGAATCCAGCGTCCGCTCCCCCGCCACCTTCGGCGCGAACAACCGCAACGGGTCGAGAGAGACGGTCGGATTGCTCAGGTCGATGACGACGGCGTCGTCGATGGAAGCGGCGAAATGCTCCCACTCGCCCACCTGACTGCGATCGATGGCGAGGAACTGGCCACCCATATCGTGCACCAGGACGGCCATGAGCTTGAGGAAGTACGACTTTCCCGATCCGAGCTCGCCGGTGACCGCGAACGAGGCGGACATATCGTGTAGCGCCGCCTCCATGATGCCGAAATGGATCGGCTCGAAATTCCCGGACAGCAGATTCACGCCGATCACCGGGCCGCTGTCGTCGCCGATCTGGCTGGTGGTGAAGGGCACGAAACCCGACCACATATCGGAGGGCAGGATGTGGGCGAAATCGTCGTACGCGCGCCGGGCCGGGCTGCCGGGCACCATCATCGACCACAGATCGACCTGGGCGCCGAGCGGCGTCGTCATCTCGACCTGAAACCGCTTGTACCGGCGTTTGAGGGTGTTGACCACGTCCATGGTCTCGTCGTGCGAAGCGCTGCCGACCGCGATGACCGTGGTGAACGAGACCTCCGACTCGCCGCTGTTGACCTCGAAGTGCTGGTTGTACTCGGCCAGCATCTGGGCCTTCGAGATCAGGGTGTTCTGCGCGAAGGACACCTCCTGATCCCGCTGATCCATCTGCTCACCCAGCCGCCGCAAATTCAGCTCGTTGTTCTTGAGCACCATCTCGGCGGGCTTGACCGACACCCGGATGGCCCAGTCGATCGTCGCGTCACCGACGCCCTCGAGAACGCTCAGGAACTCGCTCCCCCCGGGAAAGGTCATGCCCGCGTAGGGAAACGAGTGCGGCGTGAGCATCGCCTGATAGGACGGCCTGAACTCGTAATCGGGCTGCACGACCTTGATCACCGGAACGAACGACGGCCGGAACCGGCGCTTACTGTCGGCCTGCGCCCCTTCGTCCAACGCGGCGGATCGAAACACCGCCGCCGTCACATCGTCGAGAACTCCGGCACGGGTGGGCGCGACCGGGTCCCCGGCCGCACCCCGCGACAGGTAGTGCTCCCACAGCCACTGGAACATCGACGCGGGCACGGGAACCGGATCGAAATCGCCGCCGACGCGCGACAGGATCTCGTTGGCCTTGTCGTCGAACGCGTCCAGATCGGACCGCGAGATGGACGCGGGATCGAATGTCGTCGAACCACCCCGCCACACCCTCGACAACGACGAGATCCCCGGATTCGTGGTACCTACCGGGATCGACAACAGGAATATCCGAGTCCGCGGCAGAATCGCCTGCACCCGCTCGTAGGAGGCGACCACCTCCAGCGCATAGTCCTCACACTCGTCGAGGTCTATGCCCTCGACCATCTTGCTCAACACGTCGAGGGTATTCAGCCGCGCCTGAATTCCGAGCAGCAATGATCCGTTGGGCAGGTTGTTGATCAGCGCGTGGTGCGCCGCCTTCACATCGAATTTGTCGTTGGCCTTACGCAATCCATAACCCAGCGGGTTGATGAAATAGGTCGCGGTGACCAGCCCCGAATGGGTGAACTGCAGGTTGCCACGCACGGCGGCCGTGGGTTGGATATCGCGTTCGAAGGCCATCAGCGGCTCGCTCCTGACAGCGCGTCGTCGCCGTCTCCGCCGACCAGGGCCGACGCGCCGGCCCACCGGTCGAGGACTGACAGAGGTTGGGCGCTCGCCATCGACGTCATCGGCCGACGTTCCCGATCCGAGTCGTCCCCGCGGTCGGGCAGCAGCACGACCACGCTCTCCTCGATGAACAGGGTGTGCCGGGCCGATTCCTCGGTCACCGGCATCCCCGACGCCGACGCCGGCTTGCGGACCACCAGCAGCCGCCCCACCCACAGGATCCTCGAGGTGAGCCGCACCCCGGTGTAGGGCACCAGCCCGATCCCGAAGGACGCGCCGATGGTGATCGCGGTGCCCGCCACGAATGTGACGGCCGGATTCGCCGGTAGCGTCATCGCCAGAACCGAGGTGATCAGCAGCAGCACCATCCCGACCACGATCTGCGGCAGCGTGTACGGCCCGAACGGAAGCTTCTGCCCGCTCTGCGACTTGCCGATCATGGTGGGCACCCGTTTGACCGGGGTGAACACCTTGATCACCTGGGTCACTGATAGCTCCCGATCGGGTGATCCGGGACGACGGCGTTGGAGTCGACGCGGGCGTAGTTCACCAGCGTCGGCAGCAGCCAGAACAGGACCGCGGCCAGCAGGCCGGTCGCGGCCACGACGATGATCCGGCCCGGTGACAGCCGGGATCTCGCGGCCTCGGACAGGAAGATCCCGAGAATCACGATGGTGAGGCAGATCAGGCCCGCCCAGCGGACGAACTGCAACACCTCGGAGAGTATGACGCCGAATTGACTACCCATGAGACTGCCCTTTCCGGATCAGTTCTGTGTCGCCGGTGGGATCGACACCGCGGTCGAGGGCGACGTGCTGGTGGCGCCCGCGGGGGCGCCCGCGGTGTTGCCACCACCGGCGACCACGGTGAGCGGGTTCTTCAGGGCGGGAACCGAATCCATGGCCTGCACCTGCCATTGCCCCGCGGTGCGGACCATCGTCAGCGGATAGGCCAGCGTCGGCGCGGCACCCGCTCCGGCCTTCGGATTGACGGTGGCCAGCACCTTGGCGGTGGACTTGCTGATACCGCAGTCGGCGTCCTCGGCACCGACCGAGGGCGTTTCCACCGACGTGAAGGGCGCGGGCTGCAGGGCGGCGATCCCCGAGTTCTGCGCGACGTACCGGGTGACGTCGCCGTTCCCGGTGAGGAAGGCCGCCAGGAATCCGCTGGCCACCTGCGCGACCGGGGTGTCGGCCCCGCAGGTGGACGTGTATCGCAGCATCAGGTCCTCGCCCCGGCCCGGCGGGGCGACCGCCGCCGGAAGTGCCAGGGCCCGCATGCGCCCGTCGGCGGCGACCGATACGGCGACCCGGTAGTACTCGCGCGGACCCGCCGCACCGCCGGAAGCCTTGGGCCGCACGGAAACCGTCACCGACCAGACCTCGAGCTGAGCGTTCCCGACATCGCGCGTGGCGTGGACGACGATGGGCTCGGACACCTGCCGCGCGGTGGTCGGCAGGTGGACCTGCTGCCCGAGATCGACGAATTCCTTCAGCCGATCCTGCTGACCGCCGGTCGCCCCCAGATACGTCACCACGAACTCCTCGGCGAACGACTCGGCCAGCTGCGCGTGCCCGACGATCGACACCGTGGTCTTGTCGGAGGGCTTGGGTGGTGGCGGGGTGAACCAGCCGATGATGGTCCGGCCACCGCCGAGGACCGCCAGGACGGCCAGCACGGCGATGATCGCGTTGTCGCGGCGGCGGCGAGCGGCCATCCGGCGAAGTAACTCATCGCCCGAATCCGCCGTTCTGCCAACCGCTAGCCGCACTCTCGAAATGGTAGAGAGGGTGAACGCTTCCATTTCCGCCGCTGTTCCCGTCTCTGGGAAGGGCGAATATCAGTACGCGGGGGTGCGTTTCATGCGGTCGGCCAGCCAGTGACGCAGCTGATCGTCGTAACCGATCGGACCGTGCAGCCGCGGCTCCACGACCTGTCGATGCTCCAGCATGGGCACGTCGTCGGCGACCCGCACCAGCTGCGCGATCGCCAGCTGCCGACTCGAATATCCCGGATACGGATACAGCAGCAGGGATGTCGGGGTGTAGCCGCCCCCGTAATTCAGCGCGCGGACGGTGACGCCCGCGGTGTCACCCGAGCGCAGGCGGTCGCCGAGTTCGATCAGCCGGTTCCGGTCGTCGGGATGGAATACGTCGGTCGGCCGGAACAGGTAATCCCAGCGGACCCACGGCGCCGGGTCGGTGAGCCAGTGCGAAATGCTGGTGTGCTCGAGCTGCACCACCGCGAGATGAGTCCCGGCCCGGCGGTGCGCCTCGCGCAGCCCCACCCGCTCGAGCGTCGACCACGATGCGGGGAGTGCCTCCGTCGACACGTCCTCGATGAGCCACCAGGCGCCGCGCGTGCGCGCGTCGTCGCGGGCGCGAATCGTGATGCGCCACTGGCCCGGACGCCCCGACCCGTGCGGGACCGCGACGTCGAACTGCATCTTGCTGCCCGGCGCCGGCGCGTAGATCAGATCGAGCACCTCGGCATGCCGATCGAACGCCGACATCCGGTGGAACAGCTCGGCGATGGACATGCGCGGCACGTACTCCTCGGCCGCGATGCCCGACAGCTGCGTGATTCCGCTGGGCTGCTGCAGCGTCTGGGTGGACAGGTCCCAGATCGCACCGACCGCGGGACGCGGCTCGGGGACGTGTGCCGTGGCGGGCCCCAGCCACAGGCGGATGGCGTGCACGTCGCCCGCCGGGCCGAAGATCGGCTGAATCTTCAGCAGATGTGCGCCCGACCGCGTCGGTATCCGCAGGTCGACCTCCTCGGCCCGATCACGGACCGCCCGCATCGCCTCCGCGATCCGGGCCGTCGAGAGGCTGTCGTACACCGCCGGGATCTTGCTCAGCAGCCGCTGCAGGACGCGCTGCCACCCCGCGAAGTCGCGCGGCGCCTCTCCCACCGACGCCACGGACATCGTGTCCGGCGCCAGCGTTTCGATCGTCACCCATGGGATCACTGCGTCACTTCGCATCGCGCTTGCCTGTACCAGCCGTTCCTCCGGATCATGGCTCGATCGAGCCATCACCTGACATCAGGCAATGTACCGTTGTACAACGGTTCATTCAAGCGGGATCTTCGGGCACAGTGCCGATACGGCTCGGTAAGACCCGCATCAGCTGCGGATCATCCGACGTTAACGTGTTCGTTGCCGATTTGTCCCGAATTCGGGTGGGCTTGCTACTCGGACTGCGCCGCGGTCAACGCGAGCACCCCGGCTCCGGCCAGCACACCCACGTCACCGAGCTCCGACGGAACCACGCGCAGCGCGGTCAGGAAACTCGCCCGCGCATGTGTCGCCACCGCCTTGCCGAGCGGCTTCCACAGCGGTGCACCGGCTTTCGCCAGCACACCGCCGACGACGACCCGATCGATGTCCAGCAGCGGTGCCACCGAGGCGATCGCCCGGCCCAGCGCCGTTCCGGCCCGGCCCAGCGCCGACGTCGCGATCTCGTCACCGTTTCCGGCGGCCTCGACCAGTTCCTCGACGCTACGCCCCGCCCAGCCCTGACCCTGCGCCCAGCGCACCAGGGCCGCGCCGCCCGCCACCGCCTCCAGACAGCCGCGGCCGCCGCATTCGCACTGTTCGTCGAATCCGGGCACCAGCATGTGCCCGATATGCCCGGCATTGCCGGTGCGGCCCACCACCACGAAGCCGCCGACCATGACACCGGCGCTGATCCGCTGCGACACCGAGATCGACAGCGCGTCCATCACCTCGCTGGTCGCCCCGAAATTGCGCTCGGCCAGGCCCAGGCACACACCGTCGAGCGCGAGATGGACCGCGGCGACGGGAAAGAGCTTCTGCACCGCCTCGACGATCCCGAAACCCATGCGCCACTCCGGGATCTCGGGCGGGGCCACCACCCCGGCGGCCATATCGATCGGGCCGACCGACGCGATGCCGACGGCGGTGACCTCGTTGTCGCCGGACACCTCGAGCAGCAGATCCCGGCAGATCTCCCAGGCCGCACCGTCCGGTATCGGATGCCTGCGGATGTCGTCCTCGCCGACGTCGTCGGCCACTCGGCTCGCCGCGAACCCCGCCGGGCCGATCTCCAAAGCCAGCAACGTCATGAGTTACCCACCGCTAGAACTAGATTCCGAGTATTCGTGCACAGTAGCCGGTTACTGGCCGCCGGTCGCCGCCGGCCGCAGCCGATGGCCGAGCACGATACGCCGCCGCGGGGTGGGTGCGGCGGATTCGGCGCATACCGGCCGGGTACCGGTGCGGATGATGCGCAGGGGGCGCTTGTGATCGGCGGGCGTCGCGCGATGGCGGTCGAGGTTCTCCACGACCCGGCCCGCGCTGTCGTAGGCCACCCCGGCCCAGATCATCGCCCGCGGCCCGTCGCCCCGCTCGATCAGGGTCTGCGCGAGCTGACGGCAGTTGGTGAACAGGGGGCAGCTGTTGCAGGTTCGTACCGCGGTCCGCCACGACTCCGGAGTTCCGACGTCGAGATCCCAGTCGTCGGGGCCGTCCGCGCACGGCGGCCGATGCCCATTCTTTGCCGAAACGGCCTGGGGCACAACAGTTTTGGGAGCAACAGTCGGGATATGCGTCGGTGTATGCGATCCGATGAGTAACCGACGAGTCTGAGGAATGGTCATAGCCGTCTCCGGGGATGCCAGGGTGCACGCGAACGGGGCGTGACCCAGTGGTCGGGCGGGCATCGGGGCTGCTCAACAGTCCCCGGAAACCAGCAGCGAACTGCTGTACTCCGCACGTTAACCGACGATTCGACCAGCAGCAAGCACTTGCGCCGCTACGCAACGGCACGTTGACCAAGTGGTGATCTAGACGTATCGTTGGTTAACGGCTCGTTTAGGCACGATACGTTTTTTACGGGGTTAGTTGTGGTTTGCTAAGAGGTATGGCTGTGCAGTCGGAGTTCACGATCGACGAACTTGCGCGGGCCGCCGACACTACGGTGCGTAGCGTCCGCGTGTACCACGAGCGTGGGTTGCTGCCGTCCCCCGACGTCCGCGGGCGGGTGGGCTATTACGGTTCGGATCATCTCAATCGGCTGCAGACGATCAGCCGCCTGCTGAGTCGGGGCATGAAGCTCAACGGCATCCGGGAACTGCTCGACGCCTGGGACCGCGGCGACGGTCTGGCGGACGTGCTCGGTGTCAGCGAACCGTCCCCGTCGGACACGCCGACAACGCCTTTCACGGCGGTGCCCGACTCCGGTCCGGACCAGCGGGCGCCCGAGCTCCCGGAGTACATCCAGCAGGTGCTCGACACGAGCAACGACCCACTCGACGCGTACCAGCTCACCAATCCGCGCTGCAGCGATCTGGCCACCCGGCTCGTCGAGGCCGGGCTGTCCACGACGGCTTCCTTCCAGCTCGTCGAGCAGCTCCGCGGCGCCTGCGACCAGATCGCGGACTGGTACGCCTCGGAACTGTTCTACTGCCTGGCCCGGCAGAGCTACGAGGAGTCCGAGCGCACCCCCAAGGACCGCAGGAAGCTCGAATCGGATCTGGCCATCGCGCGGCTGATCACCACCCGCGCCGCCTCCGAACTCCTCGACCAGGCATTCGCCCGATACGCGGAGGTGCCGCCCCAGGAGACGGCGGATACGCACTGACCGGCGCTACCCCGTATCGGCGCGCCGGACCGCCAGTTCCGCCGTCTGGATCGCCTGATGCCGCAGCCGGCACAGCGTGCTCCGCTCGACGGCGGTGAAGCTGCCGGTTTCCACTTCCCGGGAGAGGGCCTCCACGCGCCGCCGCAGCCGCGTGGCGGTCTCGAGGTTCAGCGGCCGCTGCGCGGTGGCCACGGCGGACTCCAACCGCCGACGTAGTTGTTGCATACCTTCTCCCCAGGCCGTGTGCCTCCATAACGGGGATTGCCGGTCCGCCCGCCGCCGAAACCGGGAACCGCTGTGCCGTAGGTCATTTTCCGCCTCCCGTGACTACCACAGGTGGTCACGGCGGCTACGGCAGCGACGAGCCCTGGGAATCGGAGGCGGGTGCATCGGTCCGCGAGCGCGGGGCCTGGGTGCGATCGGCGCCGCTGTGGGCGCCGCTCGGGGGACCGCTGCGGCCGACCATGCGGCTGCCGAGGAAGGCGACGTAGGCGATCAGGCCGACGACACCCAGGGTGCGGGTGCGGCGCATCGTGATCGCGAGGCCGAGCAGCAGTTCGGTGCAGCCGTTGCTGTAGGTCCACTGCCGCGTCGACCGCGGGAACGCCACGCCCGTGAGCCGGTCGAAGACCCGGGGTGCGGTGAAATGGGCGGCGCCGGTTCCGGCCAGGCCGAGCCCGAACAGGCGGGCGGCGGTGCTGTCGGGGGTGCGCGCGTCGAGCACGACCGGATTCTTCGGTGTCCTGCCCTCGACCAGCGCCTGGCTCGCCCGGCGCTTCCTCCTCCTGAGCCCCATGTTCTCTCCTGTCCTCGGTCGGCAACCGGATGCACGGCCACAAACTTGTCTGGGACAGTCTGTCACAGTGTGCCGGTTCGCCGTGAACCCGCTTCTCGGCGCCGATCCCGAGCGGCGCGAACCTCTGCATGCCCGCCCCCGCGCCGTTAGGGTTGTGGCCCAACGTAAGTCCGGGCGGTCCGGGGAGGGGAGCAATACGGTGGTCGTTGCGCTGCATCGGGAAGACGGCGCGCCACTCGATCGTGTCGTCATGGCGCTGGGCTGGGATCCGACCCAGCCCCGGCGACGCAAGTCCTGGTGGTGGTGGTTCGGCGGCGGCGAGACGGAGATCGACCTGAATTCGGCCGCGCTGCTGTTCGGCGGGGATCGGCTCGTCGACGTGATCTATCACGAGCGGCTGAGCGGTGCCGACGGGTCGGTGCGGCATCACGGCGACGACCTCACCGGCGAGGAGCCCGGCGACGACGAGGTGATCAGCGTCGACCTCGCCCGGCTACCGGCGGAGGTGACCGCGATCGTCCTGCTCGTCACCTGCTACACCGGCCAGACGTTCGAACGCATCGCGAACGGTTTCTGCCGCCTGGTCGACGGCGCGTCCGGCCGCGAGGTCACCCGCGATCCCCTGCCGCGCGGCCCGCACACCGGATTCGTGATGGGCGTCCTGGAACTCGCGGAGTCCGGCTGGCAGTACCGTCCGATCGCCGAGAGCATCCCCGCCACCCATCCGGTCGAGGCCGTACCGCTGATCGAGCCCTACCTGCGCTGACGCGGCCGCGGCCGACTCCGGCCCGCGTGGCAACGGCGAGTAGGCGGAGACACCGGCAACACTCTGGTTATGACCGGCGAGCAGCAGACGACGCAATCGTTCGGTGCCCGCGCACTGGACCGGATCCGGACCGCCGAGCGCGCCCTGCACCCCAGCTACCTCGGTGTCGTGGTCGCGGCGATCTTCTTCGCCTGGTCGGTGTCGCCGTCGCTGCTGCCCCGGACCTGGATCTTCCAGGGGTTGGTCAGCGGCGTCACCGCGGCCATCGGCTACGGCGTTGGCGCGCTGCTGGAGTGGATGTTCCGGCGCTGGATTCGCCCGCGGCTGCCCGCCCTGCCGCCGCGCCCGGCCGCGATGACCGACCCGCCGCAGGGCGTGCGCGATGCGGTGAAGGCGGTGGTGGTCCTTGCTGTCGTGGTCGGCGCGGCCGCGATTCTCGCCCGGTCCGCGCGCTGGCAGCGCGATATCCAGAGCCTGATGGGCATGGACCGGACCACCACATCCGGGTATCTGCGGACCGAGCTGCTGGCCTTCGCCACCCTCGCGCTGCTGATCCTGCTGTTCCGTGCGCTGCGGTGGGCGGTGAACAAGGTTGCCGGACTGTTGAATTCGCGGCTGCGGGTGCCGCGCGCGCTGGCGCTGGCGGGCGGCACCGTCGTCGTGGCGGTCGCGATCGTGCTGCTGTTCCAAGGCATTCTGGTCCGGGCCTTCTTCGACGTGGCGAACTCGGCGTTCAGTTTGCGCAACGGCCGCACCTCACCGGCGGCGGCCCAGCCACAGCTGCCGCAGCGCTCCGGCAGCCCGATGTCGTCGGCGCCGTGGGACACCCTGGGCTCCGAGGGGCGCTGGTTCGTCTCCTTCGTTCCGACCGCCGGGCGCATCGCGGAGGTCACCGGCAGACCGGCGACCGAGCCGATCCGGGTCTACGCGGGCCTGGAGTCCGCGCCCGATCCCGAGGCCGTCGCCGAGCTGGTGGTGCGAGAACTGGAGCGCACCAAGGCATTCGAGCGCAAGGTGCTGATGCTGGTGACGACCACCGGCACCGGCTGGGTGGATTCGACCACGGCCGAGTCCATCGAATACATGTACGGCGGCGATACCGCCATCGCGGCCACCCAGTACTCCTACCTGCCCAGCGTGCTGTCGTTCCTGTCCGATAAGGAGAAGGCGACGCAGGCCGGGCGGCTGCTGTTCGACAAGGTGCATGCCCGCTGGTCGGCGCTGCCGCCGCAGGCTCGCCCGAAACTGCTGGTCTACGGGGAGAGCCTGGGGTCGCAGGGCTCCGAGGCCGCGTTCGCGGGCTTGGGCGATATCCGCGCCAAGGCCGACGGCGTGCTGTGGGTGGGCCCGCCGAACTCCAACCGCATCTGGTCCGAGGTGGAGCAGCGTCGCGATCCGGGTACTCCGGAGATCCTGCCCGTCTACGCCGACGGCCTGGTGGCGCGATTCGCCGCCTCGGCCGAGGACCTGAACCACCCACCGGGACAATGGCTTTCACCGCGAGTGGCCTATCTCCAGCACGCCTCGGACCCCATCGTGTGGTGGTCACCGGATCTGCTGTTCGAACGCCCGGACTGGCTGTCCGAGCCGCGCGGCCCGGACGTCTCGCGCTCGGTGCGCTGGTGGCCCATCGTCACCTTCTGGCAGATCAGCGCGGATCTCGCACTCGCCCAAAAGGTTCCCTCCGGCCACGGCCACCGCTACGGCACCCTGGTCCTCGACGCCTGGGCCGCCGTATCCCAACCCCCCGACTGGACCCCCGACCTCACCCACCGCATCCGCCAGGCCCTCGACGAGGACTGGGCCCGCGAGATCCGGGAGAAGTAACGGGGCCTGCCGCTGGCCTGAATCAGCTTGCGGCTGCGGGGGTTCCGCGCAGGCTGTATAGGGCGCGGGCCTCGGCGGGGGTGATCGTCTCGGGTTTGGTGGGGGGTTCCATCTTGACGTGCTGTTCGAGGATCTGCCCGGCCATGGGGGCGATGTAGGGGGCGGCCTTGATGAGGCCGAGCTTGTCGAACCGGGTGAACATCCACACCAGGGTCTTGGCGGGGAGTTTGATGCCGAGATCCACGATGCCGGGGCGGTCGAAGTCGCCGAGGCGGCGCATCCACTTCGGCAGGGTCGCGACCGAGGCGAGCGAAAGCAACCGGCTGCCAAGGGCATACGAGAGCCCGGCGCCGTTGCGCGGCGAGGTCCACAGCAGGTGGTGCATGCCCTCCTCGGCCCGCTCGGAGCTGCACAGGCGCGGGCGGACACGGTCGAAGTAGGCGCGGACCTCCTCGCGGGAGCGGGGCACGTCCTGCGGTTTACAGGTCTGCAGTTCGGCCGCGATGGCGCACTCCTGCCAGTACCGTGCCTCCTCCTCGGGAGCGAGCGGCCCGGGACCGAACATCTCGTACGCCTTCAGGACCGAATGCCAGCCGGTGATGTGGATCCACAGCTGGGTCTCGGGGCTGTTGGCGGCATAGCGCTGGCCGCTGATGGGCTCGATGCCCGTCATCTCGGCGTGCACCTGCATCAGATGCTCCGACGCCTGGATCGCGGTGCGGCCGTCGCCGATCGCGACGATCAGGAAGTAGGCGAAGGTGTTGTCCAGGCGGCTGCGCGGGTCGCTGTAGATACCCCTCGAATCTGCGACGGCGGCGGTCAGGAACGGGTCGAAATGCTCGAGGACGACCGCGCGCTGGAAGCCGATCACGGCCGTCGGGGCGGTCCAGATCTTCCAGCTGGGCGAATCCGGGCCGAAGAACCCGTAATCGTCCCGGCGGAGGGTGGTCGGATCGAAGCCCATCAGCTACTCCTTTGTGCGCTGCCGCGGCGAATACAACGCAACCGTAGCAATTGCGGGCGCCGAATACAACGGTCGCGTAATATTTGGGCCGGGACCGGGCGCGGCACCGGGACGCGGTGCTGACACGATGGGCCGTAGGAGGTGAGGTGGCGGTGACGAAATCCCGCGGGGCGGCCGATCGGCCGCGGGGGCGCCCCCCCCCCCCCCCCCCCCCCCCCCCCCCCGCGGGGGCCGGGGGGGGGGGCCCCGGGGCCCGGGGGTGT
>NZ_JARWQD010000226.1 GCF_029869545.1 Nocardia wallacei
CTATTACCCCCCCTTCAAAAACACGCCCGCCCTAAATCACTTGCACGGTTTAATATTTGCGCCCGGGGTCGCGCTCACCATCGAGTAATGCCCCCACCCACAGTCGGGCCCCGCCGGCTGCGGGGCCGCGAGCGGGAGGAGAACTTCCCGGTCGCGCTGCGCTGGCTGCCTCGCGAACAGCGCGACCACCTCCACGCGGTGTACGCCGCGGCCCGGCTGATCGACGACGCGGGCGATCGGGCGTCGGGCGACCGCACGGCGCGGCTGCTGGCGCTGCGCACGGACCTGGCGCTGGTCTGGTCCGGCGGCGCGCCGTCCGAACCGGTGTTCGCGGCCTTGGCTCCCGCGGTGCTCGCGTGCGCGCTGGAGCAGGAGCCGTTCCAGCGGCTGATCGAGGCGAATCTGGTGGACCAGCGGGTCACCCGGTACGCGACGTTCGAGGATCTGCTCGGCTACTGCCGATTGTCCGCCGACCCGATCGGGCGCATCGTGCTCGGGGTGTTCGGCCAGTCCACCCCCGCGACGGTCGCGCTGTCGGATCGGGTGTGCACGGCGCTGCAGGTGCTCGAGCACTGCCAGGACGTCGCCGAGGACTACCGCGCCGGGCGCATCTATCTGCCGCAGCGCGACCTGGCCGAATACGGTGTGCGCGAGACACAGCTCGCGACCGGCGCCACTCCGCGGTGCCGGGCGGCGGTGCTGGGTCAGGTGGACCGGGCGGTGGAACTGCTCGACGAGGGGGCGGTGCTGATCGGCCGCCTCACGGGGTGGGCTCGGATCGCGGTGGCGGGCTACGTGGCGGGCGGCTACGCGACGGTGCGGGCGCTGCGGGCGGCCGAGGGCGATGTCTGGGGGCAGTCGGCGCGACCCCGCCACGCCGACACCGTGCGTTCGATGGTGTCGCTGCTGGGCCGGGCGGCGGTGGTGTCGCGATGACCACCGCGCTCACCGAGTCCTACGCGGCCTGCGAGCAGATCACCCGCACCCAGGCGAAGAACTTCTACTACGGGATCCGGCTGCTGCCGCGGGACAAGCGCTCCGCGCTGTGCGCGCTGTACGCCCTGGCGCGGCGGATCGACGATATCGGTGACGGCGAGCTGCCACCGGCGGCGAAGTCCGAATCGCTGGCGGCCCTGCGCAAGTCGCTCGACAACGCGGATGCCGCCGGTGACCCGGTGCTGCTGGCGGTCACCGACACGGCACGCCGCTACCCGGTGCCGATGTCGGCGTTCGGCGAGCTGATCGACGGCGTGCAGATGGACATCGACGGGGTCGAGTACGCCGACTTCGCCGAATTGACCGGGTACTGCCGGTGTGTCGCCGGTGCGGTGGGACGGCTGTGCCTGTCGATCTTCGGCGCGGGCGACGATCCGCGGGCCGCGCTGTTCGCCGATCAACTCGGAATCGCCCTGCAGCAGACCAACATTCTGCGCGATATCCGCGAGGACCTGGGCACCGGCCGCCGCTATCTGCCGCGCGAGGATCTGGACCGGTTCGGGGTGCGGCTGGAGTTCGATGCGACCGGGGCTTTGCACGATCCGGACGGCCGTCTGGCGGCCCTGATCCGCAGCGCCGCCGAGCGAGCCGAGAACTGGTACTGCCTGGGCCTGCGCCTGCTGCCCGAACTGGACAACCGCAGCGCCGCCTGCTGCGCCGCGATGGCGGGCATCTACCGGCAACTCAACGCGCGCATCCACGCGAACCCGGCCGCCGTCTACGACCGGCGCCTGTCGCTGTCGGCCTGGGAGAAGGCCCGGGTCGCCTCCGGCGCGCTGCTGCGGTCTTCGGCCTCGGCGCGCAACGGAATACAGAGTGTCGGCGAGGCGGCGTCCGGCGATCGTGCGCCGTGGAGCGCGCGATGAGCGCCCGGGTGGTCGTGGTCGGTGGCGGGCTCGCGGGCATTACGGCCGCGCTGGGCTGCGCGGATGCCGGGCACCGGGTGCATCTGGTGGAATCGCGGCCCTGGCTGGGCGGGCTGACCTATTCGTTCGATCGCGCCGGGCTGCGGGTCGACAACGGGCAGCACGTGTTCCTGCGCTGCTGTACCCGGTACCGGGCGCTGCTCGCGCGACTGGGTGTGGAGCGGGACGTCACCGTGCAGTCGCGCCTGGACATTCCGGTGCGCGGGCTACTGCTCGACGCGGACCGGGCCGACCGCGCGCTGTCGCGGATGCCCACGGCCGCAGGCAGATTGCAGCGCCTGCCGCTGCCCGCACCGCTGCACCTGAGCTGGGCGCTGCTGCGCTACCCCTGGCTGTCCACGGCGGCCCGCCTGCGTTTCGCCCGCGCCGCGCTGGCGCTGCGTGCCGTGGACGTCGACGACCCG
Source organism: Nocardia wallacei (assembly GCF_029869545.1). Lineage (GTDB taxonomy): Bacteria > Actinomycetota > Actinomycetes > Mycobacteriales > Mycobacteriaceae > Nocardia > Nocardia wallacei_A. Next base: position 2,327 of record NZ_JARWQD010000226.1, read on the forward strand.
CGCACCGACGACACGAGTTTCGGCGACTGGCTGCGCGCCCACGGGCAGGACCGCGCCGCCATCGAGAGCCTGTGGGAGCTGGTCGGCATCGCCACCCTGAACGCGCGGGCGGACGACGTCTCACTGGCACTGGCCGCCACGGTCTTCCAGATCGGACTGCTCACCCGCTCGGACGCGGCGGATATCGGGTGGTCGCGGGTGCCGCTCGGGCAGTTGCACGGGGAGGCGGCGCGGGCGGCGCTCACGGCCGCCGGGGCGACGGTCACGACGCGGGCGAAGGTCGCCGCGATTCGGCGGGCCTCGGGCGGATGGGTCGTCTCGGCCGACGGGGACACGATCGCGGCGGACGCGGTGGTGCTCGCGGTGCCGCCCGCCGCCGCGGCGGCAGTGCTACCCCCGCAGTCCGTCGAGCTGCCAACGGATTTCGCTGCCGCACTGGGCAACTCGCCGATCATCAACGTGCATGTCGTGTACGACCGGAAGGTCATGACCGAACCGTTCCGCGCGGGGATCGGCACCGTGGCGCAATGGGTGTTCGACCGGACCGGTCCGTCCGGACTGGGTCCGCACATCGTGGGCGGTCCGGATCCGCAGGGGACCTCCGTCCCCGAGAGCTACGACCCCGACGGTGCGGCGGGCCAGTACCTCGCCGTATCCGTCTCGGCGGCGGACGAATTCGTCGACATGCCGACGACCGAACTGCGCCGCCTCTTTCTGCCCGCGCTGCACCGGATTCTGCCCGCCACCCACACCGCCGAGGTCCTCGACTTCTTCGTGACCCGCGAACGGCACGCCACCTTCCGCCCCGCCCCGGGCAGCGCCCGCCTGCGTCCCACCGCCCGCACCGCCCTCCCCGGCCTGTACCTGGCCGGGGCCTGGACCGCGACCGGCTGGCCCGCCACCATGGAGGGCGCGGTCCGCAGCGGCGAATCGGCTGTCGCCCAGCTGAATTCGGACCTATCCGCACCGGTACCCGAGGCCGCGCGATGACGCAGACACGCCGCCCCGCCTCGTCCGCCCCAGCGCGACAAGTCTGTTCCCGGGCGCGAGCGCGGCAACGCCGCCGCCCTCGACATTCGCCAACACCCGAACCCGCGTATCGGAGGTGGTTCCGTGACCGCAACGACACTCTCCTCGGTCGGCACCGGAAGCGATGCGGTGCGCACCGCCCTACGGGAGGCGGTGGACCGGCTCGACGACATCCTCCGGCCGATGGTCGCCTATCACTTCGGCTGGTGCGACGAACACGGCCGGGCGGTGCAGACCAACGGCGGCAAGTCCGTTCGCTCACGCCTGGTCCTGCTCGCCGCGCAGGCCGTCGGCGGCGACGCCCACCGCGCGATCCCCGGCGCGGTCGCCGTCGAGCTGGTGCACAACTTCTCCCTCGTCCACGACGATCTGATCGATCGCGACGCCACCCGCCGCCACCGGCCGACCGTCTGGGCGGTCTGGGGCGACGCGGCCGCGGTGCTGGCGGGTGACGCGATGCTCTCGCTGGCGCACGAGGTGCTGCTGGATTGCGGTACGCCACAAGCCATCCCGGCCGCGAAGGTGGTCGAAACGGCGACCCGGGAGCTGATTCGCGGGCAGGCCGCCGATATCGACTTCGAACACCGCGACGACGTGACGCTGGCCGAATGCTTCCGGATGGTCACGGGGAAAACGGCCGCGCTGCTGGCGGCCAGCGCGGCCGTCGGCGCGGTGCTCGCCGGTGCACCCGACCCGACGGTCGCCGCGCTGCGGCGCTACGGCCACCAGGTCGGCATGGCGTTCCAGCTGGTCGACGACCTGCTCGGCATCTGGGGCGAACCGGCGGTGACCGGCAAGCCGGTGCACTCGGATCTGCGGTCGCGCAAGAAGTCCCTGCCGGTCGTGTGGACGCTGGAATCGCGCGGTGCGGCGGCACACGAACTGGCGCACTGGCTTTCGCGCCCGGATACGCCGCAGGAGAGCGAGCTGCGCGCCGCCGCCGAGCTGATCGATCGCGGGGGCGGCCGCCGGTGGACCGAGACCGAGGCGCGGCGCCGTATCGCCCTGGCCGAGCAGGCGTTGGCCGGGGTCCCCATGGATGCCGATCGCCGCCGCGAACTGACCGACTTCGCGAAGTTCATCGTCGAACGGAGTGCGTGAGTATGACAGCAGTCGAAAAGGCCGGTCCGGCAACGGAAGACCTCGCCGCCGCGCGCGACACCCTGCTGGCGGCGGTGTCGCACCTGCGCTCCCTGCAGGACGAGACCGGCTGGTGGAAGGGCGAACTGGCCACCAATGTGACGATGGACGCCGAGGATCTGCTGCTGCGTGCCTTCCTCGGCATCTCCACCCCGGAGGTGACCGAGCCCGCGGCCCGGTGGATCCGCTCCCAGCAGCGTGGCGACGGCACCTGGGCGACCTTCCACGGCGGCCCCGGCGATCTGTCCACCACCGTGGAGGCGTGGGTGGCGCTGCGGCTGGCCGGTGACTCCCCCGACGCCCCGCACATGCGCGCCGCCGCCGACTTCGTGCGCGCGAGCGGCGGTGTCGAGAACAGCCGGGTGTTCACCCGAATCTGGTTGGCGCTGTTCGGTTTGTGGTCCTGGGACGAGCTGCCCAACCTGCCACCCGAACTCATCTTCCTGCCGTCCTGGTTCCCGCTCAACATCTACGACTGGGGGTGCTGGGCCCGCCAGACCGTGGTGCCGTTGACGGTGGTCGCCACGCTGCGACCCTGCCGCCCACTGCCCTTCGGCATCGACGAGCTGCGCACCGGGTCCGATCCGGAGCGCCGCGACTCCGTGCTCAGCGTCGCGGGCGCCTTCCAGCGGCTCGACACGGTCCTGCACGGTTATGCGCGCCGACCGCTCGGCTGGGTGCGTGAGCTGGCGATGCGGCAGGCGGCGGAGTGGATTCTGGCCCGCCAGGAGGCCGACGGCGGCTGGGGCGGGATTCAGCCGCCGTGGGTGTATTCGCTACTGGCACTGCATCTGCTGGGCTATTCCCTGGACCATCCCGCGATGCGGGCGGGTCTGACGGGTCTCGAGGGCTTCGTCGTCCACGAGCAGACCCCGCACGGGGCCCTGCGCCGCCTGGAGGCGTGCCAGTCCCCGGTGTGGGACACCGCCCTGGCGCTGGCCGCGCTGCAGGAGGCCGGGACGCCCGGCGACGATCCGGCGGTGCTGCGTGCCGCGCGGTGGCTGCTGGACGAGCAGATCACCGTCGGCGGCGACTGGCAGGTGCGCCGTCCCGAACTGACACCCGGCGGCTGGGCCTTCGAATTCGCCAACGATCGTTATCCCGACACCGATGATTCGGCGCTGATCATCCTTGCCCTGCACCGGGTTTCGCATCCGGAGCCGGAACGGCTGCGCCGGGCGATCGAGCGCGGGGCCGCATGGACGGTCGGGATGCAGTCCGCCGACGGCGGCTGGGGTGCCTTCGACGCCGACAATTCCTCGGCGCTGCCGTCCCGCCTGCCGTTCTGCGATTTCGGGGAGGTCACCGACCCGCCGTCCGCCGATGTCACCGCGCACGTGGTGGAGATGCTCGCGGCGCTGGGCCGCGCGGACGACCGGGAGTGCCGCCGCGGCGTGCGCTGGCTGCTGGCGCATCAGGAACGCGACGGCTCGTGGTTCGGCCGCTGGGGCGCCAACCACATCTACGGCACGGGCGCCGTCGTTCCGGCCCTGGTCGCGGCCGGGGTGGACCCGCGATCGCGGCCGATCCGCGCGGCCGTGCGCTGGCTGCACCGGCATCAGAACCCGGACGGCGGCTGGGGCGAGGATCTGCGCTCCTACCGCGATCCCGCCTGGGTCGGGCACGGCGATTCGACGGCCTCCCAGACCGCCTGGGCACTGATGGCTCTGCTCGCGGCGGGCGAGAATTCGGCGGTCGTCGAACGCGGAGTCCGGTGGCTCGTGGACACTCAGCGTTCCGACGGCGGCTGGGACGAAGATCAGTACACCGGAACCGGATTCCCCGGCGACTTCTACATCAACTACCACCTGTACCGGATCGTGTTCCCGATCTGGGCGCTGGGACGGTATGTGCGGGCGGCGGATACGCGCATTCCGGCCGCCTCCGGCGCCTCGTCCGGAATCCACCCCGGGCCCGACGGAGTCTGAGCATGCAACCCGGAACAGTGTGCGCCCCACTGCGCAGCGAGTGGGCGGCCTTGCGCGGCGCGATCGCCGCGCCGATGGTCCGGACCGGCCGCGGCCCCACCCACCGCCTGGACGGCCAGGCGGGCGCGATCGCCGTCGCCGGGGTGGCGGGCGCGCTCGCACCGGGCCTGCTGCCCGGTGACCTGGTGGTCGCGCAGGAGATCCGCCGCCGGGGCTCGATGCTGCCCAGTTACGCTGCCCCACTGCTGTATTCGGCGCTGCGACACCTCGGCCTGCGCGTCCACCTCGGCCCGATCTATTCGGCGGAGTACATCGTCGACGGCCCGGCCCGAGAACGCCTGGCGGCCACCGGAGCACTCGCCGTCGATACCGAATCGGCCTTCCTCGCCGGTGCGGTCCCCGACGGGCGCGCCGTCGTGCTCCGTGCCATCGTGGATACGCCGAACGCGCCGCTGGTCCACCCCGGAACGGTACTGCGAGGCATTCGTGCACTGCACGCATTGCGCTGCGCCGCACCGATACTCGACCGCTGGGCGGCGGCGCTGGGCGAGCGGGAGGTACTGCTGTTCGGCCCATCGCAGGCCGGTAGCGGCGCGCGGGCGCATCCCGATGCCGCCGAGGAGGACTCCGACGGAGCGCGCCCGCACGCGGATCGCACGCTGCCGCCGACGAGTACCCCGAAGGCGCACGAATTCGGACCGCACGCCCGGCGAATCCGGCCGCCACGAACCGATCTCGTGCTGGTCCTCGTCGCGCCCGAGGCCGCGGGTGCGCAACCATCCGACACACCGCGAGCCGACACCCGAGTTCCACGCATCACCGGGAAGTACATCTGGGGCCCGGCGCACTCCGGCACGGCCGAGATCTCCGAGATGTGCCCGGATGCCGGTCTGGTGGAACTCGCTGCCACACAAGGTGTTCCGGTACACCCGATCGGCCGTGTCGAGGACCTGGACCTGCATCTACTGCGAAATACTCGGCGAATCGCCGTATTCGCCGCCCCCTCGGCCCCGGCGACCCTGCGGACCGAACTGATCGACGCGCTCTCCGGCCTCGGCCCGGTCCGGGTACGCGAGACCACGGTCGCCGAAGAACTTCGTTCCACCCTCGGGAGGTGAGTTGAGATGGCCATGCCATGGCGTCAATCCCTGCGTCTGGGAACCTATCTCGCGAAACAGAAGCTGCTGCGCCGCGAGAAGTTCCCCATCCTGGTCGAATTGGAGCCGCTGTTCGCCTGCAACCTGAAATGCGCCGGCTGCGGCAAGATCCAGCATCCGCACGATGTGCTCAAGCAGCGCATGCCGGTGGAGCAGGCGGTCGGGGCCATCGAGGAGTGCGGTGCGCCGATGGTCTCCATCGCCGGCGGTGAGCCGCTGATGCATCCGCAGATCGACGAGATCGTGCGACAACTGCTGGACCGGAACAAGATCGTGTTCCTGTGTACCAACGCGGTGCTGCTACCCAAGCATCTGCACAAGTTCACTCCGCACCCCAATTTCGCCTGGATGGTGCACCTGGACGGGCTGCGCGAGCGCCACGACGCCTCGGTCTGCAAGGACGGCGTCTTCGATCAGGCCGTGGCCGCCATCCGGCAGGTCCAGGCCGCGGGCTTCCGGGTCATGACGAATACGACGTTCTTCGACCTGGATTCGCCGCAGGACGTCATCGACGTGCTGGACTACCTCAACGACGAGCTCGGGGTCGACCACATGCAGATCTCCCCCGGCTACGCCTACGAGAAGGCGCCCGACCAGGAGCACTGGCTCACCGTCCAGCAGACCCACCAGCTGTTCGCGAAGGCATTCGCCGGTGGGCGGCGCAAGAAGTGGCGGCTCAACCATTCCCCGCTGTACCTCGACTTCCTCGAGGGCAAGGTCGACTTCCGGTGCACGGCATGGGCGATCCCGTCCTACTCGTTGAAGGGCTGGCAGCGCCCCTGCTACCTGCTCGACGACGGCTACACCGCGACCTATCGCGAGCTGATCGAGGATACGGACTGGGACAGCTTCGGCCGGGGCAACGATCCGCGCTGCGCGAACTGCATGGCCCACTGCGGCTACGAGCCCACCGCCGTCGTCGCGACCTTGGGCTCGCTCCGGGAAACGATCCGCGCCGCCGCGGGCTGAACCGGGGTCGCCTCGACGCCTCATGGCGGGACGCGGGGCAGGCGCGCTCGGCGTTTCGTATCAGGACCGCTGCCGCCGCCGGGTAGCTTTGGCCGGTGCAGCGCATCCACATCGGAGTGGACACGATCACGGCCTTCCTGGCGACCATGGTCGCCGGGCTGTCGCTGGCGTTGCCCATCGATTTCCGCTGGACCAGCGAATCCACGCCGCTGCAGCTGCACCTGCTCGCCTACAGCCAGCCCCGCGCGGTGGCCGCCGGCGCGATCGTGGCGGTGGTGGTGGCGACCGTCGTCGCGGCCGCCGACAGCGAACTGGTCGCCTGGTGCACGGCCCTGTGCGGTGTCGCGGTCATGACGCTCAATCACGTTTTCGGGCATTCGGCCGCCCCGTCCGCATCGCTGACCACGATGAACTTCGTCGACGCGACCGCGGGCGGGGTGCTGCTGGGCGCCGTGGGCGCCGCCGTCGCGCGGCACCTGATACCCACCTCCGGCTGGATTCTCGGCACGGTGGCCAGCATCTGTATCGCCGAGGCGCTGCCCGTCCCGCACTGGTCCGACACGTCCGCGCAGCATTTCCAATCGAACTGGACCGCCAGCGATTCCCCGCCGACCTGGTTGATCGGCGCGGCCCTCGTCCTGGTCGCGGTGAGCACCTACCTCAACCGGCGGCGTTCGCCGACGGTGCGGATGTCGGTGGAGCTGCCGATGATGCCGATCGTGGCGGTGCTGGTGCTGGTCTCCGCGTGGCTGGTGATCGCGGGCTGGCTGACGCGCAGCGGCGACCGGATCGTGGTGGTCGTCGTCGCGGTCGCGATCGCGGCGCTGATCACCGGCGTCATCGCGCTGCTGCTGCCCGGCCGCGACGGCATCTTCGTCCTGATGTGTGTGGGGGTCGCCGCGACCGGCAATGCGACGGTCTCGGCCGACCTGCCGATGTGGGCGGTCCCGCTGTTCGTGGTGGGTGCCGCGCTGGGGTTACTGGCCGGAATCCGTTGGCCGACACCGGCTCTCAGCATAGCCTCGCTCCTGACACTGGCCGTGGCCGCGGCGCTGCTCGGCCACGTCCACGGCCACAGCGTGATCGAGGCCATCGCCGACCTCGTGCTGGCCGTCGTCACCGGCTACTGCCTCGGTTCGGCCCTGCCGCGCCGCGCCGCGGCCCGGGTGCTCGGCGTCGTGCTCCTGCTCGCCCCCTCCGCGGTGCTGGCCTTGCGTACCCGGATGAGCTACGGGGACTGCACCCCGGAGGTCGGCGCCGGTGGTGCGGTGCTGTGCGAATTCGACGATCGCGACACCGCGTCCCCGGGGTGGGCCGCCGTCGCCACGATCGTGTGCTGCGCGATCTTCGTCCATCTGCTGCGCCATCGGGAACCCGAAAGTCCCTCGGAGACCCCGTGAGTCGAGGCGTCCGGCCCGGCCCCGTGTACTCGTTGACAACATCCGGATGGGCGCTTAAGTTTGCCGGACCACGGAGCCCAAGATCATGTCGCACAGGAGCCGCCCATGCCGGCCGCCGCATTGACGCGCAGGGGGTTGCTGCGTGCGGCGAGTCTCGGCGCGGCCGCGGCCACCGCCGCCTGCACCGGCTTCACCACCAGCGGCGCGGGCGGCATGGTGTTCCTGTCCACCCAGTTCCGCCCCGCCGACGAGGCCGAGCGATTCCGGTCGCTGCTGGGCCGGGCGGCCCCGGGCGTCAGCTATGTGACCATCGAGGAGAGCCCGTTCGCGGGCCAGGTCCGCACCCAGGTCGACGCCGGTGCCACGAAGATCGGGTTGCTGGGCGGCCTGCACGGCGATCTCGCGCCGCTGGCCGATGGATACCTCGAGGACCTGACCGGGCTGCTCGCCGATCTGGGCGCGCGCGGCTGGTCCGAGGACTACCTGCGCCTGGCCCGGGTCGGCGGCGACCGCACGTGGTACATCCCGTGGGCGACAGCCAGTTACATGCTCGCCGCCCACACCGAGGCGCTCGCGCACCTGCCGTCCGGCGCGGATCCGGACGCGCTGACCTACGACCAATTCCTCGACTGGGCCGTCGCCGCCCGCCGCGCCAACGGCAATCGTCCGATGCTCGGCCTGCCCGCCGGGCCGAAGGGGCTGCTGCACCGGTTCGTGCAGGGATTTCTGCTGCCCTCGTTCACCGGCGGCCAGATCACCACGTTCCGGTCCCCCGAGGCCGTGGCGGCCTGGCAGTATTTCCGCGACCTGTGGGCCAACTGCGCGTCGTCGAGCACGGGGTACGACTTCATGCAGGACGCGCTGGACAGCGGCGAGGTGCGGATGGCGTGGGATCACGTGGTCCGGCTGGCCCAGGCCCCCGCCCGCGACCCACAGGATTGGCGCATGCTGCCCGCACCCCGGGGTCCGCGCGGACTCGGCTACATGGCGGTGGTCACCGGGCTCGCGGTGCCCAAGCACAGCCCGGACCCCGAACTCGCGCAACGCACCATCTCCACTCTCACCGATCCGGCCACGCAGATCGAGTTGTTGCGTTCCAACGGATTCTTTCCGTCGATCGATATCCCGATCCCCGGCGATCTACCGCCCGCGGCCCGGCTCGAGGCCGAGGCGCTGCGCCGCCAGCAGCGGGCCCCGGACGCGCTGCTGTCGCTGCCACCGGTCGGTCTGGGTAAGCGCGAAGGCGAGGTGAGCAAGGTGTTCCAGGACAGTTTCCGCGCGATCGTGCTGGGCGGGGCCGACATTCGCGCCACGCTGGATCAGCAGGCCCGCGTGCTGCAGGGCATCCTCGACGAGCTGCGGGTGCCGTGCTGGGCCCCGGACCCCGCGGCCGAGCTGTGCCGGGTGGGGTGAGAATGACTGCGCGACTGAGATCCCCGTGGGTTTTGCTGCTGCCCTCCATCGTGCTGCTGGCCGCGTTGTTCGGCTGGCCGCTGGTGCAGGCCGTGCTGGCGGCGTTCCGCGACGATCACGGGTTCACCCTCGCGCACTGGCAGCGGCTGTTCGATGATCCGTATTTCTTTACGGCACTGCGCAATACGCTGTTGCTGATCGTGATCGTGGTGCCGATCCAGCTGGTGCTGTCGCTCGCCATGGCCCTACTGCTGCAGGCGCGGCCGCGGTTCGCCGGTGCGCACTTCTACCTGTGGTGCGTGCCGCTGGCGGTGTCCGAGTTGGCCGCCGGGCTGGTGTGGCTGTCGGTGTTCGGCAATCGCGGATACCTGAATTCGCTGCTGGTGTGGCTCGGGCTGTCCGAGAACGGCGTGCAGTGGCTGGGGTATCAGCACACCGGCACGATGCTGCTGGCCGTGGTGATCGCGGAGATCTGGCGCGCCACGTCGCTGGTGTTCGTGATCGTCATCGCGGGGGTGCAGCTGGTTCCGCGCGATTACGACGAGGCCGCACAGGTTTTCGGGGCCAGCCTGTGGCAGCGGCTGCGGCATGTGACGCTGCCGCTGCTCGGGCCCAGCCTGCAGGTGGCCCTGATTCTGCGCACCATCCTCGCGCTGCAGGCATTCGCCGTCGCCCAGGCCCTCACCGGCCGCGACTTCCCGCTGCTGGTCGGCGAGACCTACCAGTGGTACTCGAATCTGCAGAATCCCGCGGTGGCGAGCTGCGTCTCGCTGGTGGTGCTGGCGATCTCGCTGGGTACGGCGGTGTTCTATCTGCGCACGGTCCGGGGATCGGAGGGGGCGCGATGAGCGATTCGGGTACGGCCGCAACCGCTTCCGCACGCGCGGACCTTCCGCCGATCGACCGCGCGCCCTTGCGCAGGCGGCGCCGCCGAGCGTTCGCGGTGCAGCTCGCCTGCCTCGCCATCACCGTCTTCATGGCGCTGCCGCTGGTGCTCATCGCCCTGGCCGCCGTTTCCTCCCGCGACGACCTCAACCGGTTCCCGAAGCCGCTGCTGCCCGGCGAATTCTCCACCGAGACACTGTCGTCGTTCTTCCGCGCCACCGGAACCTTTCCCGCCCTGGGCAATTCGCTGCTGGTCGGGTTGTACACGGTGTTCTGGTCGCTGGTCGTCGGGGCACCGGCGGGGTATGCCCTGGCGCGCTACGTCTTTCGCGGCAAGGACGCCTATCGGGTCTTCGTCCTGCTGGTGCGCGCCCTGCCGATCGTGGTGCTGTCGGTGCCGCTGGCGACCATGTTCCTGCGTCTGCGCATCGACGACACGGTGCTCGCGGTGACGCTGGTGCACACGGTGCTGGCACTGCCGACCACCGTGCTCATCACCGCCAGCATCTTCGTCGCGGTACCGGCGGATCTGGAGGAGGCCGCCCGGGTGTTCGGCTGCACCCGCTGGCAGGCGGCGCGCAGAGTCGTTGTGCCGCTGGCGCTTCCGGGCCTCGCGGCGTCGTCGATCTTCACCTTCGTGCTGTCGTGGAACGAGATTCTGGGGGCGACGATCGTGACGCTCGGCCACCGCACGCTACCCGCCCAGGTGCTCACCGCCCTCGCCGAGGCGTCCACCCCGTACCGGTTCGCGGGCGGTTTCGCGCTGATCATTCCGGCGCTGCTGTTCATCCTCGTGATGCGGCGCTATCTGGTGAACATGTGGGGAACGACGTTGCGATGACAGAGGTGTGCAATGGCTGAGGTGATCCTGCGCGAGCTGGTGAAGACCTACCCGGGCGGCACCGTGCGCGCCACCGACGAGGTGTCGCTGACCGTCGCCGACGGCGAATTCATGGTCCTGCTGGGTCCTTCCGGCTGCGGCAAGACCACCCTGCTGCGCATGATCGCCGGGCTGGACCTGCCCGATTCCGGGCAGATCGTGATCGGCGGGCGCGATGTCACCTATCTCGAGCCCCGCCGGCGCAACCTGTCGATGGTGTTCCAGTCCTACGCGGTCTTCCCCAACAAGAAGGTCGCCGACAACATCGGTTTCGGCCTGCGCGTGCACGGGGTGCCCGCCGACGAGATCCGCCGCAAGGTCGCCTGGGCCGCGGATCTGCTGCAGCTGACGCCCTACCTCGACCGCTATCCGGCGAAACTGTCCGGCGGGCAACGCCAACGGGTCGCGGTGGCCCGCGCCATCGTGATGGACGCCGACGTGCTGCTCATGGACGAGCCGCTGTCCAATCTGGATGCGCTGCTGCGCCTGTCGTTCCGGGCCGAGCTGAAGAAGCTGGTCGGCGAGCTCGGCACCACCACCGTCTACGTCACCCACGACCAGGTGGAGGCGCTGTCGCTGGGACATCGCGTGGCGGTGATGCGGGCGGGCCGGATCGCCCAGATGGGTTCTCCCGGCGACGTCTATGACAGTCCCGCAACGGAATTCGTCGGCGGCTTCCTCGGCAGTCCGCCGATGAACTTCCTCACCGGCACCGTCGAGGGCGGGCGGCTGGATCTGGGCGGGCAGTCGCTGGCCGTGCCCGCGGCGCTGTCGTCGTTCGACGGCCGCACACTGCGGCTCGGAGTCCGCCCCGAAGCCGTTGCGGTGCGCGAGAATCCGGATGGCGACACGCTGACGGGCGAACTCGAGGTCCTCGAGCCCCTCGGCTCCGCGACCCTGCTCACCACCGCCGTCGCCGGACAAACCCTCAAGGTGCAGGCCCCCGCCGGATTCCGCGCCACCCCCGACACCCCCCTCACCCTCCACATCCCCCCCGAATCCCGCCGCTGGTACGACCCCGAAACCGGCCTCCTCCTCACCCCCTGACTCCCCCACCCCCAACCATTTTGGCCCCCCCCCCCACGGGGCCGGGAGGGGGGGGGGGGGGAACACAAGGGGGGG
>NZ_JARWQD010000227.1 GCF_029869545.1 Nocardia wallacei
CCCCCCCCCCCCCCCCCCCCCCCCCCCCCCCCCCCCCCCCCCCCCCCCCCCCCCCCCCCCCCCCCCCCCCCCCCCCCCCCCCCCGGCCCCCCCCCCCCCCGCCCCATGGTGCCGGGGCTGCCGTGAGGCGGGGGCCCGCAGCCCGATGCGCCGAATCGGCGCACCGGGCGCGTAATTGTTTGTCGGCGTTGTCGCATGTCGTAGGCTGTGGCGGTTCTGTGTGTCGTGCGCGGGGTCCGGACCGCGCCCGCTGGAGAGGTACCCCATTGCGCCGCAAGCTGTTCGCCGCCGTGCTCGCCATCGCCGCTGCCACCGGGCTCACCGCCGGGTGCAGCAGCAGTGACCCGAATGTGCTGAAGGTCGGCACCGAGGGCACCTATGCGCCGTTCAGCTTCCAGGGGCCCGACGGCTCGCTCACCGGCTACGACGTCGAGGTGGTGCAGGCCGTCGCCGGGAAGCTCGGCAAGCGCGTCGAGTTCGTGCAGACCCCGTGGGACGCGATCTTCGCGGGCCTGGAATCCAAGCGCTTCGACCTGGTCGCCAACCAGGTGACCGTCAGCGCGGAGCGCGAGCAGAAGTACTCGCTGTCGCAGCCGTACACCGTCTCCGACGGCGTGATCGTCACCCGCGCCGACAACTCCGGCATCGCCGCCCTCGGCGACCTCAACGGCAAGACGTGCGCGCAGTCCTCGACCAGCAACTGGAGCAAGGTCGCCTCGGGCGTCGGCTGCAAGGTGGAGGCCGTGGAGGGCTTCGTGCAGGCGGTGCAGCTGCTGAAGGACGGTCGCGTCGACGCGACGGTCAACGACACGCTCGCGGTCGGCGCCTACACCAAGCAGAACGGCGAGGGCAGCGTGAAGGTCGCGGGCAAGACCGGCGAGACCAGCCGCCAGGCCTTCGCCGCCCGCAAGGATTCCGGCAGCCTGACCACCGATGTCAACGGCGCCCTGGACGCGCTGCGCGCCGACGGCACCCTGGCGCGGATCTCCGACAAGTACTTCGGAACCGACGTCAGCAAGTAGCGCATGGACCCCGCCACCTGGGAGCTGATCCGCCACAACCTGCAGCCGATGCTGCAGGCCACGATCACCAAGACCCTGCCGCTGACCGCCATCAGCTTCTCGATCGGCCTGGTGCTGGCGCTGTTCGTGGCGCTGGCGCGGATGTCGAAGCTGTGGCCGGTCGCCGCGGCCGCCCGGTTCTACATTTCGATCATCCGCGGCACGCCGCTGCTGGTGCAGCTGTTCATCGTGTTCTACGCGCTGCCGCAGCTGAACATCGTCATCGACCCGTTCCCCGCGGCGGTGATCGCGTTCAGCCTCAATGTCGGCGGCTATGCCGCGGAGGTGGTGCGCGCCGCGATCCTGTCGGTCGCGCACGGCCAGTGGGAGGCGGCGCAGGCGCTGGGCCTGTCACATGTGCAGACGCTGGGCTCGATCATCCTGCCGCAGGCCTCGCGGATCGCGGTGCCGCCGCTGTCGAATACGCTCATCTCGCTGGTGAAGGACACGTCGCTGGCCTCCACGATCCTGGTAACCGAATTGTTGCGGACGGCGCAATTGGCGGCCGCACCGACCTTCGATTTCTTCGCCCTCTACGGGGTCGCGGCAATCTACTACTGGGTAATCTGCCTGATCCTCGGATTCGCCCAAACACGCCTGGAAACCCGGCTTGCGCGGCATGTCGCCAGGTGACGCCGGTCATATAGGTTCAGTGACCGGGACCATAGGTTCGCACTATTGATAGCGAAGGGTATGCCCAGTCAGCGCGGCTGGTCCGGCAGGACTACGCTCGAACCGTGATGCGACGAACAAAAATTGTTTGCACCCTCGGACCGGCTACCGCCTCCGAGGACCGGATTCGCGAACTTGTCGAAAGCGGCATGGACGTGGCCCGGTTGAACTTCAGCCATGGCGAGCACTCCGATCACGCTGAGAACTACCGGAAGGTCCGCAAGGCCGCCGACCAATTGGGTCGCGCCGTAGGCATTCTCGCCGATCTGCAGGGACCGAAGATCCGGTTGGGCAGGTTCATCGACGGCAAGACCACCTGGGCGACGGGGGAGGAGGTGCGGATCACCGTCGACGACGTGGAGGGCACCCACGACCGCGTCTCCACCACCTACAAGCAGCTGTCCGAGGACGCCAAGGCCGGTGACCGCCTGCTCGTCGACGACGGCAAGGTGGGCCTGACCGTGGTCCGTGTCGAGGGCAACGACGTGGTCTGCCGCGTCACCGAGGGCGGCCCGGTCTCCAACAACAAGGGCGTCTCGCTGCCCGGCATGGACGTGTCGGTTCCGGCCCTGTCCGACAAGGACATCGAGGACCTGGAGTTCGCGCTGCAGCTCGGCGTCGACTTCATCGCGCTGTCGTTCGTGCGCTCGCCCTCGGATGTGGAGCTGGTGCACGACATCATGGACCGGGTCGGCCGCCGCGTGCCGGTGATCGGCAAGCTGGAGAAGCCCGAGGCCATCGACAATCTGGAGGCCATCGTGCTGGCCTTCGACGCCATCATGGTCGCCCGCGGCGATCTGGGCGTGGAGCTGCCGCTGGAGCAGGTGCCGCTGGTGCAGAAGCGCGCCATCCAGATGGCAAGGGAGAACGCGAAACCCGTCATCGTGGCCACGCAGATGCTGGAGTCGATGATCGGCAACTCGCGGCCCACCCGCGCCGAGGCCTCCGACGTCGCCAACGCCGTGCTCGACGGCGCCGACGCGGTGATGCTGTCCGGTGAGACCTCGGTCGGCCAGTATCCGATCGAGACCGTGCGGACGATGGCCCGCATCGTGCACGCGGTGGAGTCCGAATCCTCCGCGCAGGTGCCGCCGCTGACCCACGTGCCGCGGACCAAGCGCGGCGTGATCTCCTATGCCGCACGCGATATCGGCGAGCGGCTCAACGCCAAGGCGCTGGTGGCCTTCACCCAGTCCGGTGACACCGTGCGCCGCCTGGCCCGCCTGCACACCACGCTGCCGCTCCTGGCGTTCACCCCGCTGCCGGAGGTGCGCAGCCAGCTCGCGCTGACGTGGGGCGTGGAGACGTTCATCGTGCCGCCGGTCGGCACCACCGACGAGATGATCGGCCAGGTCGACAAGGAGCTGCTGTCGCTGAACCGGTACACCAAGGGCGACCTGGTGGTGATCGTGGCCGGTTCGCCGCCGGGTACCGTCGGTTCCACCAACCTCATCCACGTGCACCGTATCGGCGAAGAGGACCACTGAGAGTGAACGCGTCACTGGGCGAATCCACCGGCACCGCAACGGGTTCGAGCGACCTACAGGTACTGCTCGGGCTGCTCGATCTGGAGCAGACCGGTGAGGACACCTTCCTCGGACAGCATCCGGAGAAGGTGTGGAGCCGGACCTTCGGCGGGCAGCTGGTGGCGCAGGCCATCATCGCGGCCGGTCGGACGGTGGCCACCGACCCGGCCCGGCCGCAACGCCCGGTGCACGCGATCAACGCCCACTTCGTGCGCGGTGGTGACGTGAAGAAACCGATCGAGTACCGGGTGCAACGCCACCGGGACGGTCGCTCGTTCGCGAACCGGACCGTCACCGCCTACCAGGGCGATCAGGAGCTGTTCGTCATGCTGGCGGCATTCCAGGATTCCGCCAAGGGCCTCGAGCACGCCGTCCCGCAGCCGCAGGTGCCCGATCCCGACGGCCTGCCCCGGGTGGAGGAGTCCTTCGCGGGCCTCGAGGACCGGCTGGAGATGTTCGTCAAGGCCCCGCACCCGATCGATATGCGCTACACCAACGACACGGCGTGGACGCTCAAGGGCACGGGCGGGACGCTGGAATACAACCGGGTCTGGATGCGCGCGGACGGCACCCTGCCCGACGATCCGCTGATTCACGTTGCGACACTGGGATATTCGTCGGACACCACGGTGCTCGATTCGATCATCACCACGCACGGGCTGTCGTGGGGCTTCGACCGCATCGTGGCCGCGACGGTGAACCACTCGATCTGGTTCCACCGCCCCTTCCGCTTCGACGACTGGGCGCTGTACGCGACGGAGTCGCCCGTGGCGGCCGGTTCCCGCGGCCTGGCCACCGGGCATTTCTATTCGCGTGCCGGAGAACTGCTGGCCACGGTGGTGCAGGAGGGCGTCATCCGCCACTTCCCCGCCCGCAGCTGACCACCCCGTCATCCCCGGCGCTGCCCCCCGTCATCCCTGGCGCTGCCCCCCGTCATCCCTGGCGCTGGCACCCGTCATTCCCGGCGCTGCCACCCCTTCATTCCCGGCACGCTTTTGGCCGGGATCAGATCAGTTCCCGGTTTTCTTCCATATCGAAGCTTTCGCGTTGCAGGGCGTGTAGCGAATAGGGGACCGCGTCCTCGTCCGAAATGCTCAGCATCAGTTGCTGTTCGAGGGCGGACAGGTTCGCCTCGGTGAGCAGCTTCTTGTCGCCGACCAGGCTGAGCGCGATCTCGTAGGTGCGGCGGTCGCCCGGGTCGGTGCCGGGATGGTCCAGGAGCCACTGGGATTCGAGCATCGGGTGCGGTTGCTGGTCGGCGTCGAGCGGGAGGGTGAAGCGCCAGGCGAACACGTCGCGCTCGGCCACATGGTCGTCGACCACGCGGCGCACGGTTTCCACGACACGATCGAGGGTTTCGGGTGTCACATAAACATGGAGCGAAACATCCGAAATGCGTTTCGGCATGTCGTTCAGTCCTGTTCTTGTGTCGAATCCTTCGGCGGGAGCATCCGGCCGGGAGTGTAGTCCCTCTTTACCCGAAATGGGGAGGACGCATGCGTGTCCGGGAGTTTTGCCGGATCCCTCAGGCGTGACGGCCGATTCGGGTGGCGTCGACGTACGGCGGCGGTTCGCTGCGGCCCCCCGGCAGCACGACCAGCCGGGGCCGCCCGCGGTCGTCGGTGCCGCGGCCCTGGTGAATGTGCAGTGCCAGCAGCAGTGGCACCAGCGCCTGGGCGATGCGATCGCCGACCTCGCAGTACTTCTCGGCCGACAGGCCCACCGGATCGGCGATGTTCTCGCGGCCGACGAGCGCGAGATCGTCACGGGCACGGTCGATTTCGGCGATGGTGCGGGCGCCACTGACCTTCGCGATGCGGTGCGCCTCGAGCAGTGTGAACGAGCGCCCGGCGGCGGTGGGCACCAGCGCGACGACATCGTCGCGGATCTGCTCGGCCATCGCCAGCACCAGATCGGCGCGCTCGACCATGGCGGGTTTGAGTTTACGGGCCTTGAAATTACTCGGGTCCGCGCCGAGTCCGCTGATCGTTTCCGCGGCAAGCGGATCCGCGCCGAATCCGACCAGCGCGCGGGTTCCGGCGCTCTCCGCGGTGAGGTCGTCGAGCCCGTGTTCGGCCGCCAGGGCGCGCGTGAGGCGTTCGGCGATGACCGACCGGCACACGTTGCCGTTGCAGACGAACAGGACATGCATGGCAGTACGGTAGAACGCCGGAAACGAAACGCGAAGCACGGAAAGTCCGAAACCCGCTGATTTATTTGGATGTTCATCCCGGCGTAGCGAGTCGTTTGCCGCCGTTGTCCTGAGCGACGACTCGACCGGAAATTGCTTTCATTCGGAATCGTCTGGGTAATAGGCGCTTTCGCGGACCACGGGCGCGACCTTCGGATTTCCCTGATCCACCCGGCCGCGGGCGGAGAACAGCCGCCCGCGCATGGCCACGGTGGGCGCGACCCGGCCCAGTCCGGTCGGGGTTGTCATATCGTCGTACATGGTGTCGATGCCGCCGCGCAGGAAGTACGCCTCGTGCCAGAATCCGGTGCCGCCGGAGTCGCGCAGGAATCGCTGCCACCATTCGCGGTGCGGTTCGGAGCGGGTCCAGCGTTCCAGGCTGTCGAGGTCGCGCCAGTACTGCCGGGCGCCCCAGTGCGGCGGGAACAGCGACCAGATGATGTCCTCGTGCAGCAGCAGCCCGTCGGGCCGGTCGCGGTGCGAGCGGTACAGCTTGGGCCCCAAGCCCAGCAGGCGCAGGATGCCGCGGGGTGTGCGCACGCGCATGCCGAGGTAGATGACGACCAGGTCCGGAAATCCGGACAGGTCCGCCGTCAGTCGGTTCACACGCATACGTGCATTCTCCACTCGAGTCCGGGGTCGTGTGCTGTCACTGGGGATTACGGGGACGGCGCGGTCGCGGTTCGATGCGGCCGGACCCTCTCGCCATCGGTGGGGTTATGGCAGGATGGCGGCCCGATGTTCGGAGCTTTCGAAGGGACGCCCCATGGCGCTGTGGCCGCAGCTGGACCCGATGCAGCAGAACGAGCTGCTCGAGGAGATGACCTCCCTGGTGGTCGGCGCGCTGGCACCGGGCTGGCGCCAGGTGATGATCGACTTTCGCGCCGTCGGTAAGAACATCGACGTCGCGGTCGGTGTACTCGATCCCAGCGGCACCTATCAGCTGTGGGATCCACCCGGCGAGGTCTGGCGCATGTTCCAACGGCTTCGCGGTGGAATGTATGAGAGCGGTGAAGGGACATGGTTCTCGGCACGATTCACCATCGATCCCCCGTCGCGATACTCCGTCCAGTACAACTGGAAGAACGAGCCCGACTTTCGTCCCTACCCGTCCCCGGACAACTTCGCGCTGGAGCAGGAACGGTTCCCGCGCACCGAGGCCCACATGCCGCCATGGTTCCGGCGGGGACTCGCCGCCGCGGGCGTCGTGGAGAGTTGAAAGGCATTGTGCCTGACCTGGTGCCGAGTGTGGGACTCGAACCCACACGTCCGTGAGGACAACGGTTTTTGAGACCGTCGCGTCTGCCAGTTCCGCCAACTCGGCGCACCGGGTGGAAATCATAGCGGGTGTGTACCCCCGCGACCGAATCGGTGTGACCGATTACCGGTCGACGCTGGGTAGATGGGTTCTGTGCGAGGTTGAACTGTACGCTTTAGGGCACTCGGGAGTGTGGGCCGGTCCGGCAAGGGTGGGGCGGACGGGCGCGCGCGGCGAGTATTTGGCATCGGAATCACGAGGGGTCTATCTATGGGAACGACAGCAGGGGGCGCGGGCGCGAAGAAGGATGCGGCGACCGCCGCCAAGCGGGTGGTGGTGGCCGAGGATGAGGCGCTCATCCGGATGGACCTGGTGGAGATGCTCTCCGAGGAGGGCTATCAGGTGGTGGGCGAGGCGGGCGACGGCCAGCAGGCGGTCGACCTGGCCGAGGAGCTGCGCCCCGATCTGGTGATCATGGACGTCAAGATGCCGCGCCGCGACGGCATCGACGCCGCGGCCGAGATCGCGACGAAACGCGTTGCGCCGGTGGTGATTCTGACCGCATTCAGCCAGCGCGACCTGGTGGAGCGGGCGCGCGACGCGGGGGCGATGGCGTACCTGGTGAAGCCGTTCACCAAGTCGGATCTGGTACCGGCCATCGAGCTCGCGGCCAGCCGCTTCCACGAGATCACCGCGCTGGAGGGTGAGGTCGCGAGCCTGGCCGATCGGCTCGAGACCCGCAAGCTGGTGGAGCGGGCCAAGGGCGTGCTGATGCAGACGCAGGGGCTGTCGGAGCCGCAGGCGTTCAAATGGATTCAGCGCACCGCGATGGACCGCCGCACCACGATGAAGGCCGTCGCCGAGGTGGTGTTGGAGAACCTGGCGCCGAAATCGTAGAACCGCCGGTCTCGTACGGCCGCCGGTGCCGTTGCGCGCTGCGCAGCGATTGCCGGAAATTAACGCCGCTGCAACACCCTCGGATAAATACTCGGGATCGAAGTCACATAAATGACTCGAATGTGATGCAGAGCTAACGTCACGCCGCTATGTTCTGACCGGGCCGACGTGGTCGGCCCCCTCGGCGACCCCGGGGGATCAGCAGGACATAGAGGTGTATCGTGCTTGGTTCAATGACGCGGAGGGTCGCACGTAGCCGTGTGACCCGCGGCGCGCTGGTGATCGGAGCCGCGGCCGTACTGGCGGTGTCAGGATGCAGCAGCAAGTCGACAGATAACGGCTCCGGCGGCGATTCCGGCACCGGGGGCGGGCTGAAGATCACTCCGCTGGTGCAGGTCGACAAGGACGGCAAGGAAGTTCCCGCGGCCGATACCTCCGCCGCCGCCGATCCCGCCGGTGACGGTAAATCGAAATGCGCGCCGGAGACGTCGATCGCGATGGCGGGCCCGCTGACCGGACCGAACGCCAACCTCGGCCTCAATATCGTCCGGGGCGTGAAGCTGGCGCTGGACAAGCACAACAAGGCCAACGCCGACTGTCAGGTCAAGCTCAAGGAATTCGACACCGAGGGCAATCCGCAGAAGGCCGGTCAGGTGATCGACCGGATTCTCGGCGACCAGTCGATCGTCGCCCTGATCGGGCCGACGTTCTCCGGTGAGACCAAGGCGACCGGGCAGCGGATCAGCGATACCGGCCTGCTGTCGCTGACCCCGTCGGCCACCAATGTAGACCTCACCAAGAACGGCTGGAAGACCTTCTTCCGCGGCCTCGGCAACGACGGCATCCAGGGCCCGTCGGTGGCGAAATACCTGCAGAGCACCGGGAAGTACAAGAAGATCTGCGTGGTCCAGGACAACACCGACTACGGCACCGGCCTGGCGAAATCGCTGACCGAGACCCTCGGCCCGCTGGCCGATCCGAGCTGCGCGGTCAATGTGAAGGAAGGCGACAAGGACTTCTCGGCCGCGGTGTCGAAGCTGTCGTCGGCCAAGCCCGACGGCATCTTCTACGCGGGCTACTACGCCGAGGCCGCGCCGCTGGTCCAGCAATTGCGGTCCGGCGGGGTGACGGCGACGTTCATCTCCGACGACGGCACCAAGGACGTCGAATTCGTCAAGCAGGCCGGTAATGCGTCCAAGGACGCGGTGGTGTCGTGCCCGTGCGGCCCCGCGCCCGACAAGTTCGCCGAGGAATACAAGGCGCTGAACGGATTCGAGGCGGGCACCTATTCGACCGAGGGCTACGACCTGACGACCATCGTCCTGAAGGGCCTCGGCCAGGGCAAGGTGTCGCGGGCGGACCTGGTCGAGTTCGTGCGCACCTATGAGGGCCAGGGCGTGGCCCGCCAGTACAAGTGGGATCCCACCGGTGAATTGGCCAACGCCCTGATCTGGATGTACCAGGTCAAGTAGCGGTCCGATTCGAAACAGCGTGTGCCCGGCCTGCCGATAGCCCTATTACACGGGCACCCGCCGGGCGCACGCTGCTTTTCCCACAATGAGGGTAACGATGAGTTCAGGTCCAGCCGATGCGACCGTGCTTGCCAACGGCTCCATCGATTTCAATGTCTCCGGCGTCGTCGACCAGTTCTGGCGACTCACGGTGGACGGATTGACGTACGGTTCCATCTACGCGCTGGTCGCGGTCGGATACACCCTGGTTTTCGGGGTGCTGCTGCTGATCAATTTCGCGCATTCGGAAATATTCATGCTGGGCCTGTTCGGTCAGCTGGTGGGTTTGATGCTGCTGGGATTCGCGGCCAGCGGCGACATCTATTCGCAGGGAACGATCCTGACGGTCGTCTACCTCGGAGCCGCCATGGTCGTCGGCATGCTGGTATCCGGCGGTGCGGCGGTCGGGTTGGAACGGGTGGCCTATCGGCCGCTGCGAAGACGCGGGGCGAAGCGGCTGATCTTCCTGATCACCGCGATCGGGATGTCGTTCGTGCTGCAGGAATTCGTGCACTACGTGCTGCCGAAGATCGATCCGGATCTCGGCGGCACCAACGCCCAGCAGCCGATCATCCTGGTGCGGCCGATCGACGAGTTCCACATCTTCGACGCCGCGGTGACCAATGTGGCGCTGGTGATCGTCGTCTCCGCGGTGATCCTGGCGGTCATCACCGAATTGGTCATCAACAGAACGAAATTCGGCCGCGGGATTCGCGCGGTGGCCCAGGATCCCGATACCGCGACCCTGATGGGAGTGTCGCGGGAGCGGGTCATCATGCTGACCTTCCTCATCGGCGGCCTGCTCGCCGGCGCGGCCGCGCTGCTGTACACGCTCAAGATCCCCAACGGCATCATCTATTCGGGCGGATTCATCCTGGGCATCAAGGCATTCAGCGCCGCGGTGCTCGGCGGGATCGGCAATCTGCGCGGCGCACTGCTGGGCGGGCTGCTGCTGGGCCTGGCCGAGAACTACGGCCAGATCCTGTTCGGCACCGAGTGGCGCGACGTGGTCGCGTTCGTGTTGCTGGTGGCGGTGCTGATGTTCCGGCCGACCGGAATCCTCGGCGAGAGTCTGGGGAGGTCGCGGGTATGAGCACCTCGGCACAGGCTCCGGAGAAGGCGCGGCCGATGCACGGCGTGGGCGATGCCCTGCGCTCGTGGTGGGACGGGCTGTCGCGGCCGATGCAGTGGGCCGTCGGCGTTCCGGCCATCGTGCTGCTGGCGTTGCTGCCGCTGTTCCCGCCGCCGCTGCTGGACACTCCGGGGACCAGTTTCGGCGGCGTGATGGCGCAGTTCGCGATGTACGCACTGATCGCGATCGGGCTGAATGTCGTTGTGGGCCAAGCGGGTCTGCTGGATCTGGGGTACGTCGGCTTCTACGCCGTGGGCGCGTATTCGGTCGGGCTGCTCACCAGTCCGAACAGCCCGTGGAACCAGACCGACGGCGGCTGGCTGGATCCCAAGTGGGCCTGGCTGGCGTGCGTGCCGCTGGCGATCCTGCTGACCGCGGTGTCCGGGCTGATCCTGGGCACGCCGACGCTGCGGCTGCGCGGCGACTATCTCGCGATCGTCACGCTCGGATTCGGTGAGATCGTGCGGCTGCTGGCCGACAATCTCGGCGATATCACCAACGGCAGCCTCGGGCTGGCGGGAATCGCCTATCCGCGGATGGGGGAGTCCGACGAGCACGTCGGCGGCTACTTCTCCTCCGGCAACCTCGGCGACTCCGATTCGTGGAATCTGCTGGACCGCGCAAACTCCGGGACCTGGTGGTTCTGGATCGGCATGGCGCTGGTGATCGTGGTGCTGCTGGTGGTCGGCAATCTGGAGCGCAGCCGGGTCGGCCGCGCGTGGGTGTCGATCCGCGAGGACGAGGACGCCGCGGAGATGATGGGCGTGCCGACGTTCAAGTTCAAGCTGTGGGCGTTCACGATCGGCGCCGCGATCGGCGGGCTGTCGGGTGCGCTGTTCGCGGGGCAGGTGCAGTTCATCAACCCGGCCGGGTTCAACATCATCAACTCGATGCTGTTCCTGTGCGCGGTGGTGCTGGGCGGGCAGGGCAACAAGCTCGGCGTGATCGTCGGCGCGTTCCTGATCGTCTACCTGCCCAACCGGCTGATGTCGATCGAGGTCGGCGGGCAGTCGCTGGGCGACTACAAGTATCTGTTCTTCGGGCTGACTCTGGTGGTGGTCATGATCTTCCGTCCGCAGGGGCTGTTCCCGGTGCGGCAGAAACTGCTGGCCTACGGGCGGCAGGTGTACCAGGCGGTGCGGCGGCCGGTGGCGCCGCCGGACGCGGCCGCGACCGAGGGAGCGCGAGGATGACCGGGCCGGGCGCGGGTGGCGCGCTGTTCGACAACGAGGATATGGCGGCCGGATACACCGAGGCGCCGGAGGCGACGCCGAGCGCGGGCGTGGTCGATGTCAGCGAGGTCGTTCCGGAACTGGCCGACGCGGACGCCGTCGCCGAGGTGGTCGCGCCGACCCGCGCGATCGAGACCGAGGTCGGCGCGCCGCTGTTGCGCACCGAGGACCTGACCGTCCGCTTCGGCGGGCTCACCGCGCTCGACCAGGTGAGTTTCGAGATCCGCCGCGGCGAGATCCTCGGGCTCATCGGTCCGAACGGCGCGGGCAAGACGACCTGCTTCAACGCCATCACCGGGATCTACCGGCCCGCGGCGGGACGGGTGTTCTTCGACGGGCGGCCGCTGACCAAGACCAAGCGCAACGAGATCACCCGGCTCGGGATCGCCCGCACCTTCCAGAACATCCGGCTGTTCGGTGAGATGACGGCGTTGGAGAACGTGGTGGTCGGCACCGATGCGCGGCACCGAACCTCGGTGCCCGGGGCCATCTTTCGCACCGCACGGCATCGGCGCGAGGAACACGACGCCATCGAGCGCGGGATGGCGCTGCTGGAGTTCGTGGGCATCGCTCCCCGGGCGGTGGAGAAGGCGCGCAACCTCTCCTACGGCGATCAGCGGCGGCTGGAGATCGCCCGCGCGCTGGCGACCGAGCCCAAGCTGCTGTGCCTGGACGAGCCCGCGGCCGGATTCAATCCGGCCGAGAAGTCGGCGCTGATGGATCTGATCCGCAAGATCCGCGACGACGGGTTCACCGTGCTGCTCATCGAGCACGACATGCGGCTGGTGATGGGCGTGACCGACCGGATCGTGGTGCTGGAGTTCGGCCGCAAGATCGCCGACGGGCTGCCGGAGGCGATCCGGGACGACCCGGCGGTGGTCGCGGCCTACCTGGGCGTGCCCGACGACGAGGTCGGTGAGGTCGTGGAAGCCGCTGCGGCACAGTCTGATTCGGAGGACGAGACCGGAGAACACGCAACCGTCACATCGAGCCCGATTGCACTGCCCGATGATTCGGTGTCCAGCGGTGGCGACCAACCGCTGCTGGTGGTCGAGGACATGGTCGTCAACTACGGCAGAATCCAGGCGCTGCACGGTATCTCGCTGCATGTGACGCAGGGTGAGCTGGTGACGCTGCTGGGTGCCAACGGCGCGGGTAAGACCACCACCATGCGGGCGCTGTCCGGGTTGCTGCCGCTCACCGGCGGCCGAATCCTGTTCGAGGGCAAGGACATCACCCGGATGAAGGCCCACGAGCGGGTGGTCGCGGGGCTCATCCAGGCGCCCGAGGGCCGCGGCGTGTTCCCCGGCATGACGGTGCAGGAGAACCTCGACATGGGTTGCCACGCCCGGCCTTTCAAGGAGCGCTCGGAGTACGCCGAGACCCTGGACTGGATCCTCGAGCTGTTCCCGCGGCTGGCCGAGCGCCGCAAACAGGTCGGCGGCACGCTGTCCGGCGGCGAGCAGCAGATGCTGGCCATCGCCCGCGCGCTGATGGCCCGGCCGAAGCTGCTGCTGCTCGACGAGCCTTCGATGGGCCTGGCGCCGATGGTGATCAAGCAGATCTTCCGCATCATCGGGGAGATCAACGCGCAGGGCACCACGGTGCTGCTGGTCGAGCAGAACGCCCAGCAGGCGCTGACCCGCAGCGACCGCGCCTACATCCTGGAGACCGGCGAGGTCACCAAGACGGGTTCGGGGCGTGAGCTGCTCACCGATCCCGCCGTGAAGTCGGCGTACCTGGGGGTGGCGTAGGGGAGGCGGGGCGCGGATGTGGCCCGCGTCATCCCCGGTGCCCCCGCTTGTCGGTGCCGGTACATAGACTCAGGGCCGTGACTCCAGCGACCACCGATCAGCGCCCGAGCAGTGTGTCCGCAGCGACCCCGAATGCCCCCGGTGAGCGGCCCACGCTGTTGCTGCTGGACGGGCATTCGCTGGCCTACCGCGCCTTCTACGCGCTGCCCGCGGAGAACTTCAAGACGGTCACCGGTCAGACCACCAACGCGGTCTACGGCTTCACCGCCATGCTGATCAACCTGCTGCGCGACGAGAAGCCCACCCACGTGGCCGCCGCGTTCGACGTCAACCGCAAGACCTTCCGCACCGAGGCGTACCCGGAGTACAAGGCCAACCGCATCACCACGCCCGACGAGTTCCGCGGCCAGGTGGAGGTCACCCAGGAAGTACTGGGCGCGCTCGGCATCCCGACCATGCAGCTCGAGGGCTACGAGGCCGACGACATCATCGCCACCCTGGCCACCCAGGCGGTGCCGCAGGGCTACCGGGTGCTGATCGTCACCGGCGACCGCGACGCGCTGCAGCTGGTGAACGACGACGTCACGGTCCTGTACCCGAAGAAGGGCGTCTCCGAGCTGACGCGGTTCACCCCGGCCGCGGTGGAGGAGAAGTACGGCCTCACCCCGGCCCAGTACCCGGACTACGCCGCGCTGCGCGGCGACCCGAGCGACAATCTGCCGGGCATTCCGGGCGTGGGGGAGAAGACCGCGGCCAAATGGGTGCGCGAGTTCGGCGACCTGGCCACGCTGGTCGACCGGGTGGACCAGGTGAAGGGCAAGGTCGGTGATGCGTTGCGCGCCAACCTGTCCAGCGTGGTGCTCAACCGCCAGCTCACCGAGATGGTCAAGGACGTGGCGCTGCCCTACACGCCCGAGCAGCTGGCCCAGCAGCCCTGGGATCGCGACCGGATCCACCGGCTGTTCGACGATCTGGAATTCCGGGTGCTGCGCGACCGGCTGTTCGAGACGCTGGCCCCGCCGGAGCCGGAGGCCGAGGGCGGCTTCGAGATCAGCGGCGGCGCGGTGGCCCCGGGCGCGGCGGCCGACTGGCTCGCGGAACACGCGAAAGCCGGTGTGCGCCATGGTATTTCCGTCGTCGGAACGGGCACGCCGTTCCAGGGTGACGTGAAGGCGATCGCGATCTCGGCGGCCGACGGGGAGGGCGGCTATTTCGACGTCGTCGGGCTGACCCCGGCCGACGAGCCGGCACTGGGCGCGTGGCTCGCCGATCCGGCGACACCGAAGGCGGTGCACGAGGCCAAGGCCGCCATGCACGCGCTGCGCGGCCGCAGCTGGGCGCTCGGCGGGCTCACCAGCGATACGGCGCTGGCCGCCTACCTGGTCCGCCCGGGCCAGCGCACCTTCAACCTCGACGACCTGTCGCTGCGCTACCTGTCGCGGGAGCTCCGGGTGGAATCGGCCGAGGACACTCAGCTGTCGCTGCTCGACGACGAGGACCAGGTCGACGCCCAGCTCGCCCAGACCGAGATCCTGCGCGCCCGCGCGGTCTCCGATCTCGCCGACGCCTTCGACGCCGAACTCGAGGGCATCGAATCCACCCGGCTGCTCACCGAGATGGAGCTGCCGCTGCTCGGCGTGCTGGCCCAGTTGGAGGAGGCCGGTATCGCGGTCGACGTCGACGAACTGCAGCAGCTGCAATCCGAATTCGCCGATCGCGTCGCCGACGCGGCCAACGCCGCCTACGAGGTGATCGGCAAGCAGATCAACCTCGGCTCCCCGAAGCAGCTGCAGGTGGTGCTGTTCGACGAGCTCGACATGCCCAAGACCAAGCGCACCAAGACCGGCTACACCACCGACGCCGACGCGCTGGAGTCGCTGTTCGAGAAGACCCAGCATCCGTTCCTGGAACATCTGCTGGCTCACCGCGACGCGACCAGGCTGAAGGTGACCGTCGACGGCCTGCTGAAGTCGGTCGCCGACGACGGCCGCATCCACACCACCTTCAACCAGACCATCGCCGCCACCGGACGGCTCTCCTCCACCGAGCCGAATCTGCAGAACATCCCGATCCGCACCGATACCGGCCGCCGCATCCGTGACACGTTCGTCGTCGGCCCCGGCTTCGAATCGCTCATGACCGCCGACTACAGCCAGATCGAGATGCGGATCATGGCGCACCTGTCCAAGGACGAGGGCCTGATCGAGGCCTTCAACTCGGGGGAGGACCTGCACACCTTCGTCGCCTCCAAGGCATTCGACATCCCGATCTCCGAGGTGCATCCGGAGATGCGCCGCCGCATCAAGGCGATGTCCTACGGCCTGGCGTACGGGCTGTCGGCCTACGGTCTGTCACAACAGCTGAAGATCAGCGCCGACGAGGCGAAGGCCCAGATGGAGGTCTACTTCAACCGCTTCGGCGCCATCCGCGACTACCTGCGCGACGCGGTCGACCAAGCCCGCAAGGTCGGCTACACCGAAACCCTGTTCGGCCGCCGCCGCTACCTGCCCGACCTGGACTCCAGTAACCGCCAGCGCCGCGAGGCCGCCGAGCGCATGGCCCTCAACGCCCCCATCCAGGGCACCGCCGCCGACATCATCAAGGTCGCGATGATCAACGTGCAGCACGCCGTCCGGGACGCGGGCCTGAAGTCCCGCATGCTCCTGCAGATCCACGACGAACTGGTTTTCGAGGTCGCCTCCGGCGAGCGCGAGGCCCTGGAATCCCTTGCCCGGGAACATATGTCGAAGGCCATCGAGCTGTCGGTCCCGCTGGAGGTCTCGGTGGGTGTCGGGCGCAGCTGGGACGCCGCGGCGCACTGAGCCGGGCGTTGGCATTGCGTTCACGAACCGGTGTGACGAAGTTACTCGTGGGTTCCCCCGGAATGTGGTTGCCAACGCGCTGCGAAGTCCATATTGTCGTTGCCGTGCCGAATCCCGCCGCAAGCCACAGCGCCGCGCCGAACGTCGCCGACCGCGACCGCGCTGCGCGCCTTCCGCTGACCGCGATGGTGGCTCCTGCGCGACTTCTCGTAGTACCTCGCCGTAGCGAGGTCTGATTCGGACCGGCCCCCTCGCTGCGGCCGTACAGATTTATTGCGCTGGTCCCCTCTGTCATTTCAGACACGACTGTCACTCAGACACGACAAGGTTCGGGAAGACCTAGTTCAATGACGATGACCATCGACACACACGACTTCATCACCGCCGCGCCCAAGGGCCTGCGGACCGAATGCACGGGGCTGACGCCCGCCGAGTTCTACGACCGGTTCTGCGAACACACCGGTCCGGTGCAGCTCAGCGACTGGAGCCGGGCCGGGCACCGGCACGGCGCCGAGTACACCGCGACCCTGGAGTTCGCCGACCATCTGCGGACGGTGGTCTCGGCGGGCAGTCCGGTGGCGGCGCTCACCTCGGCCCTCTACGACGAGGGTTTCCCCGTCGAGATCCTGCAGTTCCATCAGCGGCGCACCGAATCCGGCACGGCCACCTTCGTGCTGTGCGAGTTCAACGGCCGCCGGGGCTGGGGTGCCGCGATGGCCGAGGACGGCGCGGAATCCGCCGCCCGCGCCATGATCGCCGGGATCAACAAGCTCGGCGGCTGAGACCGGTCCTACCCAGCACGGGGGGGGGGGGGGGGGGGGGGGGGGGGGGGGGGGGGGGGGCGCGGGGGGGGGGGGGGGGGGGGGGGGGGGGGGGCGGCGCGGGGGCGGGGCGGGGGGGGGCGGGGGGGGGGGGGGGGGGGGGGGCAGCGAGCGGGACG
>NZ_JARWQD010000228.1 GCF_029869545.1 Nocardia wallacei
CGGCAGGCGACGCCGCCGCGATCGCCTCGGGCCATGCCGCGGCGGGCGCGATGGAGTACGCCGCAACGGCCAAGGGCCGCAAGCTGTTCGGGTCCGCCACGGCCGAGATCCGTTTCGCCTGAGCGGTTCAGCCGAGCAGCCCGGCCAGCGCCCGGGCGCTGGCGGGCTTGCGGAGCTTGGCCATGCTCTTGGCCTCGATCTGGCGGATGCGTTCGCGCGAGACGCCCAGCATGCGACCGACCTGCTCCAGGGTCCGCGGCTCCGTGCCGTCGAGCCCGTACCGCAGCACGAGCACCTGCGCCTCGCGTTCGGCCAGGGTGGCCAGTACGGCGCCGAGCTGGGTGCGGATCGAGGCGTCGGCGACGGTCGCCGACGGGTCCGGTCCGTCGTCGGCGATCAGCGCGCCGAGTTCGGTGTCGTCGTCGCCGATCTGCAGGTGCAGCGAGATCGGCTCGCGCGCATGGCCGAGCACCTCGCGCACCTTCTCCGTCGGCAGCTCCAGCTCGGCCGCCAGCTCCTCGGGCGTGGCCTCGCGTCCGAGCCGCTGGCCGAGCGTCCGCTGCGCCCGGGTGATCCGGTGCAGGATCTCGGCCACGTGGGCCGGGATGCGGATGGCGCGGCTCTTGTCGTCGATCGCCCGGCCGACGGCCTGTTTGATCCACCAGGTGGCGTACGTGGAGAACTTCAGCCCGCGCCGATGGTCGAACTTCTCCACCGCGCGGATCAGGCCGAGCGTGCCCTCCTGGACCAGGTCCAGCAGCGACATACCGGCGGGCGCCGGATAGCGCTTGGCGATCGATACCACCAGCCGCAGGTTGGCCTCGATCATGTGATCCTTCGCGGCACGCCCGGCGCGCACGGCCCGGGTGAGTTCCCGGCGTTCGGTGGGGCCGGGTTCCGTTCCGCCGGTGGCGATTTCGGACAGCCGCTGTTCGGCGCGCAGGCCCGCGGCCATGCGCTCGCCCAGCTCGTATTCCTCCTCGGCGGTGAGCAGGGCGGTGCGGCCGATGCGATGCAGGTAGTCCCGGATCGGGTCGACGCTGACGGTGGCAGGTCGGGCGGCGGTGGTACTGCGGGTCACGAAGGCCTCCGATTTCGAGTGCGCGGCGGACGGGATGCGCGGTTGGACGATGTCAACGTTGCGGGCGGACCGGTGATTCCTCCGTCCTCCCCTGTCGGTTCGACGGGCGCCCGGGTCCGTCAGCGGCGGCCGGGGATGCGCAGCGGGCGGTGAATCGGCGTGCGGCCGATTCTACCTGCGTGGATCCCCTTGTGCCGGGCCGCGTTCCGAACCGGTCGGCCGTGTGATGGGCGCGGACGGGCGGTGCTCGCGGGCGGGCTGTCGGCCATCGGGGCTGCTCCCGTTCGGTTGGTGCCGGTGGTGCTGTGGGATGCGGCGGTCCGGCCGTGGGGACTGCGCAGGATCGGCTCCTTCGTGAGTCGGTGCCACCGTTCGGCGGCGAACACAAACTTAGAATGGACCTAAAAATATGTCAAGAACTTTTTTGGGCCAAACCTATGTATGGTGGGAGGCGTGAGCGAACAGACCGTCCGGCAGCCGGGCCTGCGAGCCCGGAAAAAGCAGCAGACCAGGGAGAACATCTCGCATCAGGCGACCCGGCTGTTCCTGGAGCGCGGGTTCGACGCCGTCACGATCGCCGATGTGGCCGCCGCCGCCGACGTCGCCAAGATGACGGTGACCAACTACTTCCCCCGTAAGGAGGACCTCGCCCTCGACCTGCACGAGGAGTTCGTGTCGGGGTTGGCGCGCACGGTGCGCGAGCGGGCCGTGGGCGAGTCGGCGCTGGCGGCGCTGCATCGCGCCTATCGGGCGGGGGTTGCCGAGCGGGATCCGCTGATCGGTTTCTCCGGTCCCGAATTCGCCCGAGTCATCCAGGGGAGTCAGGCGCTGCTGGCCCGCCTGCGGGAGTTCCACGACGAACGGGAGCGGGCGCTGGCCGAGGCGCTGGCGGAGGCCACCGGTGCGCCGCCCGCCGATCTGACCGCACGGGTGGCCGCCGCCCAGCTCGCGGGCGTGCACCGGGTGCTGTTCGACGAGACCTTCGCCCGCACCGTGGCGGGGGAGTCCAACGACCGTATCGCCGAGGTGGTTGCCGCACAGCTGGATTCGGCGTTCGAGCAGCTCGCGCCCGCGCTGGGCGACTACGCGCTGCGCGCGGAATGACCTGAGCCCCGCCGGAATTCGTGCATACGGAGCCAGTCGAGAAAGCGGTCCGGCCAGCCGTCGCAGAGCGGGCGCCTGCGCAGGTAATGTCCAACACATATTGTATGAAACCCGAATTAGATAGTATGATTCTCGTATGATCGCGACCGGGAGAGAGTCGCGGCGTGGAAAGGATCGTCATGCGTATCGCCGTATTCGGGGCCAACGGACCCACCGGCCGCCTGCTCGTCGGCCAGGCACTGGCCGCGGGGCACAGCGTCGCCGCCGTCACCCGCAAGCCGGAATCGTTTCCGCTGCAGCATGATTCACTGGAGGTGGTCGGGGCCGACGTGCTCGATCCGGCCGCGGTGGACGCCGCGGTGGACGCCGCGGTGGCGGGTTGCGACGCGGTGCTGTCGGTGCTCGGTGTGCCCTTCGGCAAACAGCCGATCACCACGTACTCCCGAGGCGTCGGCGCCATCGCGGGCGCGATGCGGCGGCACGGTGTGCGGCGGCTGGTCGTGGTCAGCTCCAGCGCCGTCGACCCGCACCCCTACGCCGACGCCGGATTCGTGTTCAACCGGGTGCTGCAGCCGTACGTCACCCGGGTGCTGGGCAAGACGCTGTACGACGACATGCGGCGAATGGAGGACCTGGTGCGCGGCAGCGATCTGGACTGGACGATCGTGCGCCCGAGCGGGCTGTACGACCTGCCGGAGGTCACCGAGTACACGATCGTGGAGGGCCGGGCCGAGGGCCGCTACACCTCCCGTGCCGACCTCGCGGCCTGCCTGCTGGCCGTGCTCGCCGACGACCGGTACCTCGGCAGCACCCTCGGCGTCGTCACCACCACCGACAATCCGACCATCCTGCAGGTCATCCGGCGTGAGGCGTTCGCGCGAAACTGACTGTCGTGCATCGCGTCCGGTGTTTCGCCGCAGCGGGCCGCCGGTGCCGCCGGGCACCCCGCGGACCGGGCGGCGTCCGCAACCGTCAGTGCACGCCGGTGGGCCTTCCCGGTGCGGGCAGCGGGGACACCGAGGCCGGATCGGCGAGCACCGCCCGGCGCGCGAACTCGATGGCGCCCAACAGGATCGCGTCCTCGCCGAGGAGCGCGGCGGTGACCTCCACATGCACCGTCGGCACCAGGGCCCGCCGCCCGGCTGTCACCTGTTCCACGGCCGGTTCGAGCCACGGAAACCAGTGTGCCAGTAGGCCGCCCAGCACGATCTCGTCCACATCGAGCAGGCCGGAGATCGACAGCACCGCCGTTCCTATCGCCCCGCCCGCCGCCCGCAGCGCCGCCGTCGCCCGCTCGTCGTCGCCGCGCAGCGCGGTGTCCAATCGGTCCAGTGCCGTTCGTAATCCGTTGCGCCGCAGGGTTTCGCCGTGGCCCGCCGCGGTCACCACGGCC
Organism: Nocardia wallacei; assembly: GCF_029869545.1. Classification (GTDB taxonomy): domain Bacteria; phylum Actinomycetota; class Actinomycetes; order Mycobacteriales; family Mycobacteriaceae; genus Nocardia; species Nocardia wallacei_A. The sequence continues at coordinate 3,579 of NZ_JARWQD010000228.1, forward strand.
TCCGGCCCGGCGTAGCAGACCAGGCAGCCGCGGGCCCCGCACGAGCAGACGGGACCGTCGAGGGATACCGGCATATGCCCGGGCTCGCCGGCGATGCCGTGGCTGCCGGAGTGGATGCGCCCGTCGAATACCACGCCGCCGCCGATGCCGGTGCCCGCCTCGATGTAGACCATGGCGCGGGGACGGCGGGGATGCCGGTGATATTCGGCGAGCGCGGCCGCGTTGGCATCGTTGACGACGTCGATCGGGCAGTCCAGATCCGGCAGCCGCGCGGCGAGCAGCGCGCCCAGCCGGACCGGTCGCAGCCAGCCGAAATCCGGTGCCACGACGACGGTTTGCTCGGCATCGGCGCCGATCGGCCCCGCCATGGCGATGGTCGCCCGGACCAGCGTCGCCGCGCCCGGTACCGCCGATCGTGCCCGGCGCACGGCCGCGGCCACCGCATCCGCCATCTCGTCCGGCTCGCCCCGCGCGCATTCGTGCGCGACGGTCTCGCGCCACACGATCTCGCCCGTGAGATCGGCGACCGCCACCCGCAGCAGATCGAGGCTGATCTGCACGGCCACCGCGAGCGCCCGGCCCGGTACGAGGCGGATCAGCCGCCGGGGCCGTCCCCGGCCCACGCCGTGCCGCACGCCGTCCTCGCACACCAGGCCGCGCGCGGCGAGCTCGGTGATCAGCGTGGTGACCGTGGCGTGCGACAGCCCGGTGGCGGCCGCGATCTCGGTGCGCGCGCACGGGCCGTGCGCGGCGATGTGCCGCAGCACCAGGCCGAGGTTGCGGCGGCGCACGGCGACCGAGCCGCTGGGTGCGGGGTGGTTGTCCACAGCAGTGAGCGTAGGCCGGCGGTGAATTTTTTCAACCATTGACTTATTTTGGGTCGGGCCGCGATCCTGCCAGGGACCGCCGTGTGACACGAATCGAGGTTTGCGATGCCCGCCGCGCCCATCGGACGCCGGACCTTCCTGCTCGGGGCCGGGGCCGCGACCCTGGCCGCCTGCTCCGGCGGCCCGCCCGAATCCGATCGGATGCCCGATGTCGTGCGGACCGCCCACGGTCCGGTCCGCGGGCAGCGCCGCGCTACCGGGATCGCGTTCCTCGGCATCCCGTTCGCGCGACCACCGATCGGAGACCTGCGCTTCGCGGCGCCCGCGCCGCCGGAGCCGTGGACCGACACCCTGGACTGCACCCGGTACGGTCCGACCGCGCAGCGCAAACAGCTCTCGACGGTCACCACCATTCCCGAGCCCTCCATCCCCGGCGACGCGGTGCTGAATCTGAACGTCTTCACCCCGGACCCCGCGTCCGAGGCGAAACTGCCTGTGCTGGTGTGGATTCACGGCGGCGGCTTCGTCGCGGGATCCCCGGCCAGCCCCTGGTACGACGGTGCCGCGTTCAATCGTGACGGCGTGGTGCTGGTGTCGGTGGGCTACCGGCTGGGCATCGAGGGTTTCCTGCACCTGGCCGACGCCCCCGACAATCGCGCGGTGCTGGACTGGATCGCCGCGCTGCGGTGGGTGCGGGACAACATCGCGGGCTTCGGCGGTGATCCGGACAAGGTCACGGTCGCGGGCCAGTCTGCCGGTGGTGGTGCGGTCTGGGCGCTGCTGGCGGCACCCTCGGCGCGCGATCTGTTCCGAGCCGGAATCTGTGTGTCCGGGGCGGTCACCCAGCCCAACGACCGCGCCACGGCCGCCGCGACCGCGGAGTCGTTCACCCGGATCACGGGCCTGCCCGCGACCGCCGCCGCGCTGCGCGAGCTGCCGGGCGATCGGCTACAACAGTTGCAGGACACGCTGTCGCCGCCGGGACCGGGCAGCGCGAATCCCTCGATCCTGCAACTCGCGCCCTGCGCCGACGGCACCGTGATTCCCGAACCGACCCCGGCGCTGCTCGCCTCCGGCGCGACCGCCGATGTCCCGCTGCTGATCGGCTTCACCCGGCACGAGTTCAACATGGCCGCTGCCGCGCAACACATCTCGGAGGCCGAGGCACCCGCCGCACTGGCGGCGATGGGCGTGGACACTGCGTCCCTCGACTCCTATCGGGCGGCGTATCCCGGCCTCGGGGCGAGCGAACTGCTCGGTCAGATCATGAGCGACATGATCATTCGCGGGCCGTCCTACCGCGTGGCCGAGGACCATGCCCGCCGCGGCCGCCCCACCTGGCTGTACGAATTCGCTTGGACCTCAACGGCTCCCGACTACCGCGGGATGGCGGCGCACTGCCTGGACCTGCCGTTCGCCTTCGACCTGCTGCACGCGCCGGGCGTCACCGCGGCCGAGGGCGAGGCACCGCCGCAGTCCCTGGCCGACGCGATGCACGCCGCGTGGGTGTCGTTCGTCCGCGACGGCGACCCGGGTCGCGGCTGGCCGCGCTACACCCTCGACACCCGCGAAACCATGATCTGGGCCGAACAACCCCGTGTGACGGCAGACCCCTTCGCCGCCCAGCGGGCAGCCTGGCTCCGCTGAGCAGCGGTGGGACTGAGACTTGGTTGCCGTGGTGAGTGCGGTCCGGCCATGATGCGTGGATTATGTGTGAGCTAGTGGGGCGGCGTTGACGGGGACGGGTGTGGGGCGGGCGGACACGCCGCTGCGGGGCCGGGGGCAGGAGCAGGCGGCCGTCGAGGCGCTACTCGACGCAGCCCGCCGAGGTGCGAGCGGGGCGCTGGTATTGCGCGGGGAGCCGGGGATCGGCAAGACCGCCCTGCTGGAGTACGCATCGGCAGCGGCGTGTGAGCTGCGGGTGCTGCGGGGGACGGGTATCGAGGTCGAGGCCGAATTGCCGTTCGCCGGGCTGCAATTGCTGCTGCGGCCCGCGCTGGCGGACCTCGGCGCGCTGGCCGAACCGCAACGCGCGGCGCTGGCGTCGGCCCTGGGTCTCGCGGCCGGTTCCGGGAGCGAGCCGATGCTGATCGGCCTCGCGGTGCTGTCGCTGCTGACCGAGTACGCCGGGGAGACGGGCGCGCTGCTGCTGGTCGACGATGCGCAGTGGCTGGATCGGGCCTCGCGGGACGCGCTGCTGTTCGCCGCCCGGCGGCTGGGCGCCGAGGGCGTGGCCGTGGTGTTCGCCGTGCGCGAGGGCGAGGGCACCTTTCCCGTCGCGGGCCTGCCCGAACTCCGGCTCGAGGGATTGTCTCCCGAGGCGTCCGCGGCGCTGCTGGACGAGCACGATCTCACCCCGGCCCTGCGCTATCGCCTGCTGGCCGAGGCGCAGGGCAATCCGCTCGCGCTGCGGGAGCTGCCGGTCGCGCTGGCCGCCGAGCCCTCCGCCGACTTCCGTGCGGGTGCGCTGCCGCTCACCGATCGCCTGCGGCTGGCCTTCTACGGTCGGGTCGGGCGGCTGCCCGAGCGGACGCAGCGGCTGCTCACGATCGTCGCCGCCGACGAGACCGGTGAGCTGGACGTGCTGATCCGCGCCGCCGCGGCCCTGAACGCCGGGCTCGACGACCTGACGCCCGCCGAGGCCGCCGGATTACTCCGACGGGACGAAAACATAGAGGCCACAGTCGCTTTCCGCCATCCGCTGATCCGCGCGGTCGTCCTGCAGCGCGCACCGCTGGCGCAGCGGCTGGCGGTACACCGCGCGCTGGCCGAGGCGCTCGACGCCCCCGAGCACGCCGACCGCCGCGCCTGGCACCTGGCCGCGGCCGCCACCGGACCCGACGAAAACGTCGCGGCCGCACTGGAGGACACCGCGGCGCGGGCCCGCGAGCGCGGCGGGCACGAGGCCGCCGCCGCGGCCTACGAACGTGCCGCCCGGCTCAGCGACGGCACCGAGGCCCGGGTGCGGCGCGAGGCCGCGGGCGCCGAATCGGCCTTGGAGGCGGGCGATCTGCCGCGCGCGGGCGTCCTGGCACAGCGCGCGGCGCGCCGGGACATCGGAGAAGACCTGCGCGCCAGGCTTTCTCAGGTGCAGGCGCTGTCGAAGTTCTGGCACGGCGACTTTCCCGCCGCCCACCGGCTGCTGATCGAGGCCGCCGCCCGCGCCATCGAGGTGGAGCGGGCGGCGGGAATGCTGCTGCAGGCCGTCCACACCGGCTGGTACCTGGGCGAGCGGCACCTGTCGGAGGTCCTGGATCGGCTCGCGGGCCTGCGTCTCGCGGACCACGATCCGATCGCGCCCGCCGCGCGATTCGTGGGGCGGCTGCTGGACCGGGGGCCGGGCCCGGCGCCGGAGCCGCTGGCCCGCACGCTCGCCGAAATCCATGCGCGAGGCCGGGTTTCGGATCAGGTGCGGCTCATCCTGTGCGGTGTGGCGCTGGCCCGCGGCCAGGACGGCGACGCCGACGCGCTCGCCACCGGCCTGATCGCCGCCCACCGCGATGCGGGCGCCGCCGGGCGGCTGCCGACCGCGCTGTTCTTCGCCGCCGAGGTCGCCGTGTTCACCGGCCGCCTCCGCACCGCCCGCGGGCTCGCGCTCGAAGGCCGCGAGCTGGCGCGCGATACCGGCCAGCAGCAGTGGGTGCGCCAACTCAGCAGTGTGCTTTCGCATTTGGACGCGCTGGCCGGGGCCGAGGACGGGTGCCGGACGTCGGCCGAGGTCGGGCTGTCCGGGGATACGCCGGGGTCGATCGCGCCGGGCGCGCCCTGGGCACACTGGTCGCTGGGCCTGCTCGAGCTCGGCGCGGGGCGGGCCGAGGCGGCGCTGTCGCGATTCGAGCGGCTCACCCGGGAACCGTTGAGCCACCACATCTGTGCCACCAGGGCGGTACCGGACCTGGTCGAGTCGGCGGTCCGGGTCGGGGCGCCGCAGCGGGCCGCCGCGGCCCACACCCGGTTCGAGCGATGGGCCGAGTCGGTGCACCAGCCGTGGGCCGACGCGCTGGTCCTGCGCTGCCGGGCGCTGCTCGACGACGGCGGCGGTGCCGAACAGCTGTACACCGAGGCGCTGCGATTACACGACCGAGACGCCCGGCCGATCGAATATGCGCGCACCGCACTGCTTTTCGGAGAATGGTTGCGCCGCGGCCGCCGCAAGGCCGAGGCGCGCACCCGGCTCGGCGACGCGCTGGACATCTTCGATTCCGCGGGCATGCATCCCTGGGCCGAACGGGCGCGCGCCGAACTGACGGCCACCGGCGCCACGGACGGCCCACGCGCACACCGTCATTCGTCGACCGGCCTCACCCCGCAGGAACTCCAGATAGTCCGCCTGGCCGCCCGGGGCCTGTCGAACCGCGACATCGCCGCCCAGCTGTTCCTCAGCCACCGCACGGTCGGCTACCACCTCTACAAGGCCTACCCCAAACTCGGCGTCACCTCCCGAGGCGAACTGAAAAACATTGCCGCCGAACTAGAGTGAGGACATCCCGCGCAGTTCGGCGGCCATCGCGGCGGAGTCGTGGTCGGGCTCGCAGCCGTCGACGATGATCAGGTCGCCGTCGAGGTGGTCGGTGCGCAGCGGCTTGATCCGGCGGTAGGCGGGGGAGTCGTAGAAGTCGCGGGCGTGATCCATCGTGGGGAACTCGATCAGCACCACCGCGCCGGGCCAGCTGCCCTCCTTGACCTCGAGGGTGCCGCCGTGGACGAGGAACCGGCCACCGAAGGGGTCGAGTGTCGCCTGGATCTTCTCCATATATTCCAGGACCTGCTCGTGCAGGTCGCCGGTGGGTGCGGGCAGGTGGGCGAGGATGTAGGCGGTCATCGTGGTCTCCAACGGATTTCGGGGGCGGGACCCACACACGCGGATCCCGCCCGGATGGATGTACTCAGGCGCCGGTCGGCACCTTGTCGAGGAAGCCGAGCACCTGGGTGATCCGGCCCTCCGCGACGACCGCGACGTCGAACCCGACGACCAGCGGCTCGGCACCCGGCCGACCGAGATGCCAGGTGAAGCGGGCGATGTGGTGGTGGGCGTCGACCGCGCCGCCGAGGCGGAATTCCAGCCCGGCGAACTGTCCCTGCACCGCGGCGATGGCGGCGTCGAGCCCGGCCCGGCCGCGCACCGACACCATCGGGTCGGTGTACTCGGCGTCCTCGGCGAACACCTCGGCGATGCGGGCCGACCGGGCCGCCGGATCGGTCTCGTTCCATGTCGCGATGTAGCGCTCGACCAGCTCGTTCGTGTCACTCATGATCGTTGTCTCCGTTCGTTGTCGCTTGCTGACTACCAAGCTATGGGGGTCCGGGAGCGGCGGAATCTGTCGCGCTTAAGTAGCGATGACCGGTCGTGGAGACCGACCTCATATCGACGTCCTTCGAAATGTCGGTAGCAAGTCGCTACCCTGGAGAGATGGCGGACACTGTGGCCGCACCCGATCCCGATCTGGTGCGCGCACTGCGGGCATTGGCGAATCCCATTCGGCTGCAACTGCTGTCGTGGCTGCGGGAGCCGGAGCGGCACTTTCCCATGGAGCGGGCGATCGCCGACCCGAACGAGGTGGGCATCTGCGTGAGCCACATCCAGGAGAAGGTCGGCCTCGCGCAGTCCACCGTCTCCGCGTACATGGCCGAACTCGAGCGCGCGGGCCTGGTCCGGTCGACGCGGGTGGGCAAGTGGACCCACTACAAGCGCGACGAACAGCGCATCGCCGCACTCGTCGGCGAACTCGGCGAGACGCTCTGAGGCCGGATAACGGCGGGCCGGAACATATCGCGATCATGCGATGTTGTGACGTATCGTAATTATCCGATATGACGATGCGTCACGACGACCACCTCGTGTTCTGGGGCGAGGATCGGCGGCCGAGCTGAGGTCGCGAGCCGAGGCCGGAGGCTCGGTGCGGTATCGGTCGGTGGCAGTGGCGGCTCACCCGGCGACCGTGCCGATCAGGACGGGTTGCTACCCGAGTCGTCCTCCGGCTTCTCGGCTGCGTCGTCCTTGTTGCCCTTCTCCCGCTCACGCGCCTCGAACTCCGCCAGCTGGGCCATCGGATCGTCGAAAGCACCTGTGCCGCCGCCGATCACACCGTCGATGAAACCCGCGGGATTGTCCAGGTCCTCGGAGTTGGGGAGCAGGTCCGGATGCGCCCAGACGGCGTCGCGGGCCTCGATCCCCGCATCCGCGGTCAGTCGCTGCCACAGCGCGGCGGCCTCGCGCAGCTTGCGGGGCCGCAGCTCCAGACCGACCAGCGTGGCGAAGGTCTGCTCGGCGGGCCCGCCGGTGGCGCGGCGCCGGCGCAGGGTCTCGGCCAGGGCACCGGCGCCGGGCAGCCGGTCGCCGACGGCCTCGGACACCACGACCTGCACCCAGCCCTCGATCAGGGCCAGCAGGGTCTCCAGGCGCTCCAGCGCGGCCTTCTGCTCGGGCGTGGTCTGCGGCTCGAAGGTCCCCTGGGAGAGCAGCTCCTCCAGCTTCGACGGATCGGTCAGCGACATCGGATCGATGTTCTGGGCGGCCTGCTCGATCGCCGAGAAGTCCATCCGGATGCCGCGCGCGTAATCCTCCACCGCGCCCAGCACCTGCTGGCGCAGCCACGGCACGTGCCCGAACAACCGCTGGTGGGCGGCCTCGCGCGCGGCCAGGTAGACCAGGATCTCGCTCTCCGGCCGCTCCAGCCCCTCGCTGAACTCGGTCACGGCTGCGGGCAGCAGCGCCGCGGTGCCGTCCGGGCCCAGCGGCAGGCCGATATCGGTGGAGGTCAGCACCTCCTTGGCCAGCTGGCCCAGGGCCTGCCCGAGCTGCGAGCCGAACGCCATGCCGCCCATCTGGCCCAGCATGCCGATCATCGGCGCCGCGAACTCCTTGGCCTCCTCGGGCAGCGTCGAGGTCCACATGCCCGACACCTGCTGGGCCACCGGATCGCACAGGCGCCGCCAGGTCGGCAGGGTCTCCTCGATCCAGTCGTTGGGGGTCCACGCCACCGCCTTGGTCGCGCCGGCGGGCAGGGTGGTGGCCGCGTCCAGCCACAGCTCGGCCAGGTGGGCGGCGTCGGCGACCGCGCGCTGGGTGCTCTGTGAGATCGGTTCCACGCTCGATCCGAGCTGCTGGCGGGCCAGGCGCTTGGCGATGTCGTAGTTCACCGGGCCCGACTGCGCGCCCGGCTGGCCGATGGTGGAGAACATCTGGCCCAGCGAGGTCAGCATCTGCCCGAGCTGCGACGGATCGAAGCCGCCGGCCGCACCACCCATCGGGATGCCGAACGGGTTGTTCGCGCCGGAACCGGACTCACCCTCCCGCCGCTTGTCGCGGTCGGGATCGTCATCGCGGTTCGAGAATCCGAATGGCACGTCGCTCATACCCCTCAGGCTACGCGGGTGGCCAACGGTGAGCCGCTACTGTGGGCCGCGTGAATCGTCGGATCCTCACGCTGCTGGCCGCCCTCATCCCCGTCCTCGTACTCGGTGTCGTAGGCAGTGCCGTCACGGTGCCGTTCGTCGCGCTCGGCCCCGGTCCCACCTTCAATACGCTGGGCGATGTCGAAGGAAAACAGGTCGTCGACGTGGAGGGCGCACCGGTCGATCCGACGTCGGGCAACCTCAATATGACGACGGTTTCCGTTCGCGACGGGCTGAATATTTTCGAGGCGTTCGTGCTGTGGGCCGACGGCCGCTACGGCCTGGTGCCGCGCGCGGAGGTGTACCCGCCCGGCATCCCGCGTGATCAGATCGACAAATCCAACGAGCAGGATTTCAAGGACTCCGAGGACAGCGCCGAACTGGCGGCGCTGCACTATCTGAAGTATCCGACGCAGGTGCGGGTGCGCACCGTCGCCGAGGACGGCCCGGCCAACGGGATGCTGCACAAGGGCGACGTGCTGGTGAGCGTGGACGGCAAGCCCGCCACCACCTCCAAGGACGTGGTGGAGACGGTGCGCGGGGTCGAGCCCGGCACCGTGGTGCCGATCGTCGTGCGCCGCGAGGGTGCCGAGCAGACCGTCGAGGTGAAGGTGGGCGCCCGGCCCGACGACAAGTCCAAGGGCTATCTCGGGGTGACGCCGGAGGAGGTGCCGCAGGGGCCGCTCGACGTGACCTTCAACCTCGCCGATATCGGCGGCCCGTCGGCCGGGCTGATGTTCAGCCTGGCGATGATCGACAAGATGACCCCCGGGCAGTTGAACGGCGGCAAGTTCATAGCCGGTACCGGCACCATCGATCCGGACGGCAAGGTCGGCCCGATCGGCGGCATCCAGTACAAGATGATCGCCGCCCGTGAGGCCGGAGCGGAAACGTTCCTCGTCCCCGCCGACAACTGCAACGAGGCCCGCCAGCGCATCCCCGACGGCCTGAACCTGGTCAAGGTCGACACGCTCGACACCGCGGTGAAGTCCCTCGGCGACATCACCGCCGGTCGCGAGGCCCCCACCTGCGGCTGATCCCGGCGCTCAGTCCGGTTCGTTCTCGAGGGTGTGGCGGAGGGCCTCGACGAGGTTGGGGGCGAGGTTGGGAGCGGTGCGGAGATCGAGGTCGCCGAAGGGGTCGTCCTCGTCTTCGGCGGGGCGGACCTGCAGCAGGCACAACGACACTCCGTCGCGGAGCACACCGGCGAACAGCCGCGCGTCGCGGCGGCCGGGATGGGTGACCGCGGCGTCGCGCGCGGCCTGATCGGCGGCCTCGCGGTCGGCGAGCAGCGGGGCGATGGCGTCGTCGAGGGTCTGCTCGGCATCGGGCGGCAGCACCACGATCTGCTGCACCAGCACGACCCCCTGCACGGCGGGCGGCCAGCTGGTGGTGGCGAGGAACTCGTCGAGCGCCATCGCGTCGCCGCGCACATCGTCGGGAAGCGGTTCCTGCGCAATGGGAGTCAGCTCCGCACCGTCGGCGAGCTGGTCCTCGAGCGTCGGCTCGGCCGCCACCAGATCGACGGTCGGCACCAGCGCGAACAGCTGCGGCGGCCGATCCCACCCCTCGCCGTCGGCGAACTCGGCTACCTCACGGATACAGCGGTACAGGGCGGTGGAGGGGTTCGCGAGGGTCACGCGCGCAGAGTCTAGGTGTTCGCGCAGAGCGAGATGCGACCCGCACTGGAGCCATCGCGATCCATTCCGATCCGTTTTACGTAGAGTGGGGCGCGAGAGACGGTCCCGCGGGGACCGCTGCATCATCGGACTGCGGTGCGCCGGCCGGTAAGTCGCGCGCCGCCGGACCTGGGAGAGTGGCTCGTGGGCATGCGCCCCCCGACAGGCTTACCTTCGCTGTCCCGACGCAGCCGGGTGCTGCTGGTGACGGCCCTAGTACTGGCCGCGCTGCTGCTGGTCGGGCCGCGCCTGGTCGACGCCTATACCAATTGGCTGTGGTTCGGCGAACTCGGATTCAAGCGCGTGTACACCACCGTGCTGCTGACCCGGGTGCTGCTGTTCCTCGTGGTCGCGGTGGTGGTCGGCCTGCTGATCTGGCTGGCCCTGCTGGCCGCCTACCGCACCCGGCCGGTGTTCGTTCCGGTCGCGGGACCCAACGATCCGATCGCGCGATATCGCACGACGGTGATGGGCCGGTTGCGGCTGTTCGGCGTCGGCATCCCGGTCCTGGTGGGACTGCTGTCGGGATTGGTGGCGCAGTCCAGCTGGGTCACCGTGCAGATGTTCCTGCACGGCGGCGCGTTCGACATCAAGGATCCGCAGTTCGGCCTGGACGTCGGCTTCTACGCCTTCGACCTGCCGTTCTACAAGATGCTGCTGAACTGGCTGTTCGTCGCCGCGGTGATCGCCTTCTTCGCGAATCTGGTGACGCACTACGTCTTCGGCGGCCTGCGGCTGTCGGGGCGGGAGGGCGCGCTGACCCGCCCGGCGCGCATCCAGCTGGCGGTGATCGCCGGAACCTTCGTGCTGCTCAAGGCGATCGCCTACTGGTTCGACCGATACTCGATGCTGTCGAGCACCCGCAAGGAGCCCACCTTCACCGGTGGCTCCTACACCGATATCAACGCCGTACTCCCGGCCAAGCTGATCCTGATGTCGATCGCGATCATCTGCGCGATCGCGTTCTTCACCGGAATCGTGTTGAAGGACCTGCGGGTTCCGGCGATGGCGGCCGCGCTGCTGGTGCTGTCGTCGATCCTGATCGGCGCGGTGTGGCCGCTGATCGTGGAGCAGTTCGAGGTGCGCCCGAACGCGGCCACCAAGGAATCGGCGTATATCGAGCGCAATATCGCCGCCACCCGGCAGGCCTACGGCATCACCGACGACAAGGTCCAATACGTCGACTACAAGGGCACCTCGACCAAGGATCCGGTCAGTATTCCCGCCGACCAGCAGACCATCAAGAACATCCGCCTGCTGGACCCGAACCTGTTGACGCAGACCTTCATTCAGCGCCAGCAGCTGCAGAACTTCTACGGCTTCCCGGATCCGCTGGACATCGACCGCTACAACATCAACGGCGAGATCCAGGACTATATCGTCGGCGCGCGAGAACTGGTGCCGCAGAACCTGTCCGGCAACCAGACCGACTGGATCAACAAGCACACCGTCTACACCCACGGCAACGGCTTCGTCGCCTCCCCGGCCAACCGCGTCAACGTCGCCCCGCCGAAGGAGACCCAGCAGGCCGCGACCGGCGCCGCGGCCGGAGCCAATACCGGTGGCTACGGCTACCCGGTGTTCAACGTCGGTGACCTCTCGACCGTCAGCGACCTGTTCACGCCGCAGGAGAAGGAAGCGATCAAGGTCGAGCAGCCGCGCATCTACTACGGCGAGCTGATCTCCAAGTCCGATGCCGACTACGCGATCGTCGGCGGCAACAATCAGCCGCCGCGCGAATACGACACGGGCACACAGCAGTACACCTACACCGGCGAGGGCGGCGTCCCGATCGGCAACTGGTTCAACCGGCTGGCCTTCGCCGCCAAGTACGCCGAGCGCAACATCCTGTTCTCCGGCGCGATCGGCGACGATTCGAAGATCATCTACAACCGCAATCCGCGCGACCGCGTGCAGCAGGTGGCGCCGTGGCTGACCGCCGACGGCGACGTCTACCCCGCGGTGGTCAACGGCCGCATTCAGTGGATCGTGGACGCCTACACCACGCTGGACAACTTCCCCTACTCCCAGCGCACCTCGCTGGACGGGGTGGTCGAGGATTCGATCGACCAGAACACCGGGCGGATGTTGCCGCGCAAGGAGGTCAGCTACATCCGCAACTCGGTGAAGGCCACCGTGGACGCCTACGACGGCACGGTGAACCTCTACGAGGCGGATCCGACCGATCCGGTGCTGAAGGCATGGGAGGGCGTGTTCCCGAACGTGGTCAAGCCGCAGAGCGCGATCACCCCGGAGTTGCGGGCCCACTTCCGCTACCCGGAGGACCTGTTCAAGGTGCAGCGGGAGATGCTGTCGCGCTACCACGTGAACGACCCGCGCGAGTTCTTCACCACCAACGCCTTCTGGTCGGTGCCCAGCGACCCGACCTCCGACACCCCGACCAATGCGCACCAGCCGCCGTACTACGTGCTGCTGGGCGATCCGAAGACGGGCAAACCGGCGTTCAACCTGACCAGCGCGATGGTCGGCTACAAGCGGCAGTTCCTGGCCGCCTACATCCAGGTGAATTCCGATCCGGAGAATTACGGCAAGTTCACGGTGCTGAAGCTACCGACGGATTCGCAGACACCGGGTCCGCAGCAGGTACAGACGTCGATGACGACCGACGCGCGCGTATCCAGTGATCGCACGGTGCTGACCGGCGGCAATACCAACAAGATCAAATACGGCAATCTGCTGACGCTGCCCGTCGGCGACGGCGGAATCCTGTACGTGGAGCCGTGGTATCTGGAACGCAACGCGGGGCCGAATGCGGCGTCGTTCCCGCAGCTGGTCAAGGTGCTCGCCAGTTCCGGCGACAAGGTCGGCTACGAGGCCACGCTGGGCGACGCCCTGAACGACGTGCAGGAGGGGCTGGGCTCGGCAGCGACCCAGCAGCCCGGCCAGGCGGCGATCAACCCGCCCACGGGCCAGAGCGGCACGGCCCCGCCGGCGAATCAGGGGATCCAGCCGCCCACCCCGCCCGCGACCGGTTCGGCGGGTAAGGATGCCGCGGTCCGGGAGATCAACAATGCCCTGCAGGGCGTGGAGGACGCGCAGAAGTCCGGTGATCTCGGTCAGCTGGGCCAAGCGCTGGAGAACCTGCAGAAGGCGATCGACAGCTACAACAAGGCCGGGGGATAGTCCCTGGTAGGAAACGCGGAACGCGGGGCCCCCGAAAAACAAAAACGGCCCGCGGCGGCGATGAGGTCGGCGAGCGTGTCGTCCTGATCGAGCGATTCGATCTTGACCCGCGGCGTCATCAGCTCCTCGGCGCTGCGGTCGCCGAACGCGAGCGAACGGTCCAC
>NZ_JARWQD010000229.1 GCF_029869545.1 Nocardia wallacei
CAACTCACCCCACCCGCACCATCCGCTCTCCCCCACCCGAAGCATCCACTCTCACCCCGCCCAAAGCGCCCTGCGTCGCCCCACCCGGAACATCCGGACGCACTCCACGTGAACCGTCGGGACTCACACCACCCGAACCACCCACTCTCACCCCACCCAAAGCGCCCTGCGTCGCCCCACCCGGAACATCCGGACGTACCCCGCGTGAAGCGTCGGGACTCGCTCCATCCGAACCGTCCGGACTCACCCACGCGAAGCATCCGGACTCTCCCCACCCGGACCATCTGCACTCGCCCCACCCGAAGCATCCCGCGTCGCCCCACCTGGAACATCCGGACTCACCCCGCCCGAAGTGTCGGGAGCCGGGCCGTCCCGCCACCACGGCGCCCGCCCACCGCTCGCACCCGCCCCGCCTCCACCCGGCACGGCTGGGTTCGGCCCGTTCGCAGCGCCCGGAGCGGACACGCCTGGGACCGCAGCACCGGCACCCTCCCCGCCCGGGACCGAAACACCCCAGTCCTCAGCACCCGCAACCTCAGCACGCGCGGCCTCAGCACGCGCGGCCTCAGTACGCGCGGCCTCGGCACGCCGGACCTCGGCACCTCCGGGCTCAGCGCCCGGAACGGACGCACCAGGGACCGGAGCACCGGCACCCTCCCCGCCCGGGACCGAAACACCCCGGTCCTCAGCACCTGCGACCTCAGCACGCCGAATCTCAGTGCGCTCGACCTCAGCACGCCGAATCTCAGTGCGCGCGGCCTCAGCACCCCGAATCTCAGTACGAGCGGCCTCAGCACCTCCGGGCTCAGTCCGCCGGACCTCAGTACACGCGGCCTCAGCATCTCCGGGCTCAGTGCCCGGGGACTGGTACGCGGCGTCTGGGGTCGATTTGCTCGGGGCGAGCGGCATTTCGCTCATTGTGCCGAGTGGGGCCAGCCGTCCGTTCTCGAGGAGGAGGATGTCGTCGGCTACGGTGCCGGTGAATTCGCTGTCGTGGCTGACCAGGACGGCGCTGCCGCCGGATCGGCAGTGGGCGCGGATCAGGTCGGCGAGCACCGCGGCCGCGGCCTCGTCGAGGGCGGAGGTGGGTTCGTCGAGGAGCAGGACCTCCGGGGCGACGGCGAGGGCGCGGGCCAGGCAGATCCGTTGCGCCTCACCGCCGGACAGCTCCGCGCACCGCCGGTGCACGAAGGACTCGGGCAGGCCGACACGATTCAGCAGCGCGCCCACCTGCTCGTCCCACAGCGCAGGCCGACCCACCCGCACCTCGTCGACGACGACGTCGGCCAGCAGCACCGGATGCTGCGGCACCAGGCCGACCCGCCGCCGCAGCGCGAGCACGTCGAGCTCGGCGAGGGGCACGCCGTCGAGCAGGATGCGGCCGGTGGAAGGTTCCGCGAGCCGGTTGAGCAGGCGCAGCAGCGTGGTCTTCCCAACCCCGCTCGGCCCCACCACCGCCGTACACGCACCGCTCGGCACGGTGAGGTCGATACCGGTGAACAACGCGCGCCCACCATAGTTCACGCCAACTTGCTCGAGGACGATGCTGTGCACGGCCCCACCTTGCACCACCGTCGCCGAAACCGCAGCCCGAGCACAATTCACGCACCCCTTCCGTGTTCCCGCACCCTCTGCAAGCCCATGCACGGTATGCGAGAACACGGAAGGGGTGCGTGAACAGGAGAGTGCCGGAACATGGAGAGGGTGCGGGAGGCGAGGGTGGGTCAGATTGTTTGGGCTGCTTGGGCTTCGACGAGGGTGGTGAGGAAGGGGGCGGGGACGTCGGGCCACTGGGGGTTCCATCGGTCGGCCAGTTGGTCCTCGCGTAGGGCCGCGAGGGTGGACACCACGTGCGGGCCGCCGTCGAGCACGTAGCGCACCGAGCCGAGGTCCGCGCACTGCGCACACACCTTGGCCAGTAAAGCCTTGGCCGCCTCCGTGCGCCCGGCGGCGGCCAGGCAGGCGACCAGCAGCCGGCGCGCCTTCAGCAGTTCGCGCGGGCGGTCCAAGCGTTCGAGCCGGTCCACCCATTCCTCCGCCCAGGCGCAGGCAAGATCGGTCGCCCCGCGCGCGAGCAGCAGGCGGATCGCGGTGAATTCCTCGTACAGCACGGTGAACTCGTCGATCGCATCGACCGGATTGCGGCGGTGCTCGTAGTCCACGACCGGCAGGCGGCCGAATTCCGGATGCGGCGGCAGCCCGAGGCGCAACCGTTCGTTCTCCACCTCGGCACCCAGCCGCGGTAGCGCCATCGAGCGCGCGACCCGCGCCCCCTCGTTGAGCCGCCGGATCGCCGCGGCACGGTCGCCGCGCAGCGCCTTGATCCGCGCGCCGACCACATAGCGGGCCAGCTTGAAGTCGACCACGCCCGCCTCCGGGCCGAGCTTGTACCCCTCGTCGAGCAGCCGTTCGGCCTCGGCGAGTTCCCCGCGCTCGTAGAGCAGTTCACCCAGCAGCGATCCGGCCAGCCGGGCCCCGTAGGAGTGCGTGCCGCCGGTTTGCTTGGCGGCCTTCAGCGCTCGGCGGAAGTACTGCTCGGCCGCCACGATGTCCAGCCGCAGCCCGGCGGCCAGCCCGAGGAAGCACAGGCCGTGAATATTGTTGTAGCTGCCCTTGTTTCGCCGCATGTACGGCGCGGACCACTCCTGGATGCGCACGGCCTCGTCGAACTCGCAGCGATATCCGGCGGCGAAGGTCGCGACGTTCGCGGCGATCGCGACCACATATGGCGACAGCTGGTCGGCGCGCCGGAAACACGGCGCCAGCATCTCCTCGACCCCGCCCAGCACATCGGCGCGCACGGTCACCACCGCGTGCACCACACCCGCCTCGGCGCGCAGGTTCGCGGTCACCGTCTCGTCGACCCCGCCCCGGTCGAGCTGCTCCTCGGCCAGCCGCAGCGCCCGCTCGGCCGGATCGGCGCGGTGCAGCAGGATATCGGCCCACGCCAGATCCAGCTGCAGCCGCGGATGCGTCTCGACCGTGGTGGCGGGCAGCTTGCCGACCAGCCCGATGAGGCCGGCCATCTGGCCGTATTCGAGCAGCGCCATCCCGTCACGCTCGACGATCTGCACGGCCTGCTGTTCGTCACCGGCCAGCAGCGCGTGATCGACCGCCTCGCTGACGAGCCGGTGCTCGGCGAACCAGGCCGAGGCGGCGCGATGCAGCTCGGTGATCCGTTCGGGCGGACCGTGTTCCAGCCGCTGGCGCAGGAAATCCTGGAACAGGTGGTGGTATCGGAACCAGTGGCCGTCATCGAGCCTGCGCAGGAACAGATCCTGCTGCTCGATCCGTTCCAGCAGCGCCTGCCCGTCGGCCACGCCGGTCAGCGCGGTCGCCAGCTCGCCGCAGATGCGTTCGGTGATCGAGGTCG
Organism: Nocardia wallacei; assembly: GCF_029869545.1. Taxonomy (GTDB): domain Bacteria; phylum Actinomycetota; class Actinomycetes; order Mycobacteriales; family Mycobacteriaceae; genus Nocardia; species Nocardia wallacei_A. The sequence goes on from NZ_JARWQD010000229.1 coordinate 3,374, forward strand.
ACACCATGAAACCCAGCGTCCCGGGTTCCAGTGTGTCCAAGACGTTTTCGGCGAGGAACTCGCTGATCGCATGGTGGCGGCCGGTCAGGCGCCCGACCAGGGCGCCGGGATCGTCGCTGCCGCGCAGCGACAGCGCGGCCAGCTGCAGCGCGGCGGCCCACCCCTCGGTCGACTCGGTGAGATCCTCGACGTCGCCGCGGTCCAGGTCCAGCCCGCCCAGATCCACCAGGAACTCCTGCGCCTCGTCGACCTCGAAACGCAAAGCGGCGGTGTCTATTTCGACGAGTTCGTCGCGGGCGCGCATGGAACTCAGCGGCAGTCCGGTGCGATGCCGACTGGTCACCACGAGATGTAGTGTGGGACTGGAGCTTTCGATGAGGAAGCGCAGCGCGTTGGTGGTATCCGGATCGGTGACGCGGTGCCAGTCGTCGATCACCACCACCAGATCCTCTCCGCGCCCGTCGATGTCGTTGATCAGCGAGGTCAGCACGTACCGCTCGGCGTCGTCGCAGTGTTCCTCGAGCAGCTCGCCCAGCTCGCGCGCCAGCGTCGGGCGTACCACCCGGATCGCCTCGATGAGGTGCGACAGGAACCAGACGACGTTGTTGTCGTCGTGGTCGACGGTCAACCACGCCACCGCGGTCGGTTCGGCGCACAGCAGCGCGCACCACTGCGCGGCGAGCGTCGTCTTCCCGAATCCGGCCGGACCGTGGATGACGGCCAGGCGCCGCCCCCGGCCGTCGCGCAGCGTCTCGATCAGGCGATCGCGTTCGACCAGCTCGCGCGCGGGCTCGGGAGGGCGCAGCCGGGTGGCCGCGACCGGCGGCGTCGGCGTGCAGGCCCGCGACCCCGAGGTACGCCGGGCACCGGAGCCGGTGGGCGTCGCGGCGGAGCGGTGCACGGGCGGTTCGGCGGCGGGGAGCGGAATCGGGATATCGTCGGCCGCCAGCCCGTGACGCTGTTGGACATCGCGCAGCACCGCACCGAATTCCGCTGCGGTAGAAGGTCTTTCATTGCGGTCCCGGGACATCGCGGCCTCGATCGCCGCGGTCACGTCCGGCGGCAGCCCCGCCTCGCCGAGGTCCGGGACCGGCTGCTTGGTGATGCGCAGGAACTGCGCGACCAGCTGTTCGCCACTGCGCCTTTCGAATACCGCGTGACCGGTGGCGGCGCAGAACAGCGTCGATGCCAGGCCGTAGACGTCGGCGGTCACATCGGGCGCGTGTCCCTGCAGCACCTCGGGCGCGGTGTAGGCGGGTGATCCGGTGATGGTGCCCGCGGTTGTCACGAATCCGCCTGTCAGCCGGGCGATTCCGAAATCGGCCAGCTGCGGCTCGCCGTATTCGTCGAGCAGGACATTGCCCGGTTTCACGTCCCGGTGCAGCATGCCGCGCCGGTGCGCGGTCTCCAGGGCCCCGGCGATCTTCACCCCCACATGTACCGCGTCCTGCCAGCTCAGCGGGCCGTAATCCTGGATGCGGCCCTCCAGCGACCCGTGCGCGTGGTAGGGCATGACGATGAACGGCCGCCCGGTCGCGGTGGACCCCACCTCGAAGACGCTGACGATATTCGGGTGACCCGACAGCTTCCCCATCGCGAGCTGTTCGCGCACGAACCGTTCCAGATTCTCCGATTCCAGGTCCGCGGTCAGCACCTTGATCGCCACGGTGCGCTCCAGCGCCGGCTGAAAACATCGGTAGACGACCCCGAAGCCGCCGCTGCCGACCTCCGTGGCGCCGGTGAATCCGGCCGCGTCGAGCTCCGCCGCGAACCCTGAGATCAGCGCGCGTTGCGTGGAGAGCGGATCGGTATACGCCACGTCGACCTCGATACAACCTTCGACCGGTTACTGATGAGGATATTCCCCGACGGCCCTGGTTAACATGCAACGCGTGGCAAAACTGAAGGTATCGGTCGACGTGCCGATCTCTCCCGACGAGGCATGGTCGCACGCGGCCGATCTGCGCGAGCTGCACCGGTGGCTGCTGATGCACGAGGCGTGGCGCGGCAGCGTCCCGGAGGATCTGACGGTCGGCACCGAACTGGTCGGCGTCGCGTCGGTGAAGGGCCTGCGCAATCGCGTGCGGTGGACCGTGCGCGCCGCCGAGCCGCCGAAGCGCCTGGCGCTCAGCGGCTCCGGCAAGGGCGGCACCAAGTTCGGGCTGGAGTTGTCGATCGCACCGAAGGGCGCGGGGTCGGAGGTCACCGTCGACATCGATCTCGGCGGGCGTCCGCTGTTCGGCCCGATCGGCACGGGCGTGGCCAGGGCCCTGAAGGGCGATATCGACCGTTCGCTGGATCGGTTCGTGGAGCTGTACGCCTGACGGGTGCGGAATGTGGGGCGGTCCGGTCTGCCGGGCCGCCCCTTCGTGTATCGCCGGAACCGCGTGGTTTGGCGCAGACCGGTGCCAAACTGTAACATGTTCTTGTTTGGCCCGACCGGGAGAACTGGCGAACTCGGCAAAACATGACGACTGCGCACGACTTCGCTGTCTCCTATAGAGATGCACTACTACCAGTGCATATGGTGAGATATGCGGTCATCGATACGCACATCCCATGTCGCCCGCTGGCCGAACGGTTATTTACTTAATCCCGAACCGGCCGCTACTCTGACGCCAACGCGGAACAGCACAGCCGCAGAACAGAAGGGAAGGTCTCATGCAGATCAAGAACACCGTGGCCGTGGTGACCGGCGGCGCCTCCGGGCTGGGCCTGGCGACCGTGCAGGAACTGCACGCCCAGGGCGCGAAGGTCGTCATCATCGACCTGCCGTCCTCCAGCGGTGAGGCCGTCGCCAAGGAACTCGGCGAGGGCGCGGTGTTCGCACCCGCCGATGTCACCGATGAGGAGCAGGTCACGGCCGCGCTGGACGCCGCTCAGGCCCTGGGCGACCTGCGCATCGCGGTGAACTGCGCCGGCATCGGCAACGCGATCAAGACCGTGAGCAAGAAGGGCGCCTTCCCGCTCGCCGACTTCACCAAGGTGGTGAACGTCAACCTGATCGGCACGTTCAACGTGATCCGCCTTGCCGCCGAACGCATCTCGGCCATCGAGCCGGTCGGCGAGGAGCGCGGCGTCATCATCAACACCGCCTCCGTCGCCGCCTACGACGGCCAGATCGGGCAGGCCGCCTACTCGGCGTCCAAGGGCGGCATCGTCGGCATGACGCTGCCGATCGCCCGCGACCTGGCGAGCCTGAAGATCCGCGTGCTGACCATCGCACCGGGCCTGTTCCACACCCCGCTGTTCGCGACGCTGCCCGAGGAGGCCATCGACTCCCTCGGCGCCCAGGTCCCGCACCCCTCGCGCCTGGGCAACCCCGCCGAATACGCCGCACTGGCCCGCCACATCGTCGAGAACCCCATGCTCAACGGCGAAACCATCCGCCTGGACGGCGCCATCCGCATGGCCCCGCGCTGAGCGGTCGAGACGACCCGACGGCGCGGGGGGGGGGGGGCGCCCGCCCGCCCCCCCCCCGGCGCCGCCCCGCGCCCCCCCGCCGCCCG
>NZ_JARWQD010000230.1 GCF_029869545.1 Nocardia wallacei
CCGCCCCCCCCCCCCCCGGCCCCCCCCCGCGGCCGCGGGGGGCCCCCCCCCGCCCCCCGCCCCCCCCACTTAAAAATCCCCACCGCCCCCCCCCCCCCCCCCCCGCCCCCCCCCCCCCCCCCCACCCCCCCCCCCCGCCCCCCCCCACAAAAACCCCCCCCCCCCCCCCCACCCCCCCCCCCCCCCCCCCCCCCCGCCCCCCCCCGGGGCCGGAGCCGCCGAATCCGCTGGAGGTGGTCGGTGTACCGGCCGCATTCACTCCGCTGGGCGTGGTGGCTGTCCCCTCGGGAGAAGTCAGCTGCCCCAGGCCCGTCGGAAGGGTGGCCGACGGGTCCTGCGACGTCGGCTGGGTCGGCTCCTCGGTCGTGCCCTGCGGATTGGCGGGGTCCTGGGAGCCAGGCCCCGGCCCTGGCCCCGGACCGGGACCTGGCCCAGGTCCGGTGGGAACGATTCCCTCGTTCTTGTTCTCCGGTGGCTTATACAACGGGTCGGCGGGACTGTCCGGCACCGGCAGAATCGGAATTTGAGTATCTGCCGTCGCAAATGTCGAAACATAATAGTTCCGCATGGCATCTCTGGCGGCATTCTCGCAATCGTTGCGCACCGCTTGCGAATTCGGCCCGTGGTAGATGCCGAGATTCCACGTCTTCGGGTTGAACCGGGATCCCCCGTCCGGTGGCTTGTCCACGGAATCCCGGGTTTTGTTGACGCCCTCGACCGCCGATGTCACCCGCGCGGCCAGCGCATTCAGCGGCTGCGACAGGTCCAGGGCCTGCTGCGCGTACTTCGCGATCGCCGCCCGCGAAGCCTCCGCCGCCAATCCGTCCCATGCGGCCTCGCTGGAATGCCTGATCCGGCCCGCGAAAAAGCTTACGGCCGAACTCCACCGCTGCGCGATCTCCGAGTACTCCATCGCACCGTTGTGCGCTTCGTCCGTGACCAACGGACTGAACGAATCGTAGATCTTCCAGTGATCCCAGTTGTCGACATGCTCCGCCTTGTCTCCGATCTTCGGCGGCTCGTTACCGGTCATTTCGACTGCCCCACACCAGGAGTCGTGACGCCCGGCTGCATAGGCGTACCGATCGGACTGGGCTCCAACGTCGCCTTCAACTCGTTGTACCGGGCAGCGAAGGCTTGGTCCTGCTGCATGAACTTCTCAGCGATCGTGCGGTGGAGAGTTTCAATGTCGTCGACGATCTTGTAATGCTTTTCCAGGATGTCGTAGACGTTATTATCCGTATCCGTTGCAGTGTTGACGATCTTGGCCTTACCGCGGAAGCGGCTCACCAGCGTGTTGGCCGAATTCATACCGTCGGTAGTCTCACCGAGACCCCAGCGATCGCGGTCCGAGATGTTCTGCGCGACACGTTGCAAATCTCGTATCTCGTCCTTGAAGGCTTGGCAGTCCCGTTCGATATACACGAACTCGTCGGCGTTGATTCGAACGCTATCCGGGCTGCCTTGGCTGAAGTTGACGGTCAGGTTGCCATCCTGCGCGTTCTTGATCGCGTCCGCCAAAGGACTCGCAGGCGGTGGTGCCGCGTCGTCAGCCATGATCGGTGTTCCTCCCCAATGATTTCCGGTTCCGGCCGAATATCCGCTTCAGCCTAGAGCGTAGACGGGATCGCGGGAACGATCCCGTCTGCCAAGCGTTTGGCGATATCGCACGAGTCCTGTCCGCGAGACTTCTTGGCGCTCGGCGGATTGATGGGACTGATCTCGAGACTGCCGCCCTTGACCTCGACGCTCAGCAAACAATGCTCTTCGGGCGTCCTCTGACCGGTGGGACGATAGGTGACCGCAGGGCGTCCGGCGATCGACAGTTCCTCGGCGACGGTGAAGTCCTTGTTGGCCCGCACCATCGCCAGACTGATGTTGGTGGTGCTTATGGTGACAGCGTAGCCATCGGACTGAACCCAACCGCAGCCACGCCACTTGATGCCCCCCGCACCATCTTTCGTATCGGGACGCGGGTTCTTCAACTCTTCCGACTGCACGACCGACTGGGGCAGTTTGCACGCATCGAACCCCGCGGGCACATCCGGCGCGATCGTCGGAGTAGCCGCCGCCGTGGTCGACTCGCCACCCGACCCGCCATCGGAGTTACAGCCCGCTACCAGCGCCACGGCACCCACGCCGAGAGCCACTCCCCGAACTACGCTCCCCCAGCTGCTCATGTCGTCCTCTCGCGCCGGTACCGTCTCACCGGGGCCGGGACCGGCACTCCGCCCCCTGTCGAGTCAGCTAGACGGTACCGGGCAGGTCACCCGCCCGCAAAGCAACCGAACCATCACACGTGATCGTACTTCCCGACGATATCTCCGATCCGCGACCGCGGGACCTTCACGAATCCGCTTGGCCACCAGTGCTGTTCGTCGGCGCGGGCAGCAGGAATCCGAGTGCGGTGCCGATGATCGGGACGAAGCACAGGACGGTCAGGACGGCCTGGGGGCCTCGGGCGTCGGCGAGGGTGCCGAACAGGGGCATGAACAGGCCGCCCGCGCTGACGGCGAGGCCGAGGGTGACCCCGGCGGCGGTTCCGGGGCGGGTGGGCAGATAGTCCTGGCCGAGCTTGACCAGGACGGCGAAGGGGATATTGACCGAGATTCCGGCCAGCACCGCCGCCGCGAGCCCGAACTGCGGGCTCGGCACCACCCGCAGCAGCACGAGCGCGGGAACCGCCAGCACGCCGCCGATCTGGATGGTGCGCAGCATTCCGGCGCGGTCGGCGATGCGGCCGCCGAGCAGGGTTCCGGCGACGCCGCCGACCAGGAAGGCCGCCAGCGCGACGCCGCCCAGCGTCTGCGAGGCGCCCAGATGGTTGATCCAGTACAGGGCGATGAAGGTGTTCATCCCGAAGTAGATCACCGAGCGCACGATCTCGACCGCCGTGAGCGCCGCGAACGGAAGCCACCGATCGCGGCCGTCCGCGGGCGCCGTGCCCACCGCGGTGGCGGTGCGCCGCTGCTGGTGGCGCCACAGCACGAAACCCATCAGCACGGCCGGTGCGATGAACACCGCCGTCCCGCCGACACCCAGCGCGACCAGCGCGGGCGTGGCCAGTGCGGGCGCGAGGAAGAAGCCGACGCTGCCGCCCGCGGCGAACAGACTCATTGCGGTGGCGCTGTTTCCGGCGTCGCGGCGCGCATCGCGCCCGGCGGCGGGATGGAACGCGGCGACGCCGAGGCCCGACAGCAACAACAGGATCCACACCAGCGGATAGGCGGGCGCGAGACCGGCCAGCCCGGCGCCGATTCCGGCCACCGCGAGCCCCGCCGGCGCCAGCCACAGCAGCTTCCACCGATCGGCGACAACACCCAGAATCGGCTGCGGGAGTGAGCTTCCCAGCGTGGCCGCGAGGGCGAGCCCCGACGCCGCCACATAGCTGTACCCGCGTTCGAGCACGAAGAACGGGATACTGGCGGGCACCAGGCCCTGATAGAAATCGTCGACCGCGTGCGCGACGACCCAGTGCCGCATCCGTTTCCACGCGGACACCGGGCCGGTGGCGGGGTCCGCGGTCCGAGTGCTCACCATCGTTGCCTCCTTCGTCGCCGCTACGAGGAGTCAGCGTAGGAAGACGGCGACAGGCGAGCTTCCGATAAAATGCCAAGTTGTGTCTGTAAACCGCCAGGAGATGGCCGCCCCGACGCTGGCCCGCCGGCACCCCGGCGGCTCGCGGATCGAGCGGCACCGGCATCCTGAGCACCAATTGGTGTTCACCAGTTGCGGCGCGGTCGAGGTGCGCACCGACGCCGGGTGCTGGATCGCTCCGGGCGACCGCGCGATCTGGATTCCCGCGGGCTGCTGGCACGAGCATCACTTCTACGGCCCCACGCGATTCCACTGCGTCGCCTTCACCGACGGTCTCGACGAGCGCACCCGGCCCTCGGTGCTCACCGTCTCACCGCTGGTCCGCGAGCTGATCATCGCGTGTTCCACCGAGCCCGACCTGCCCGCCGCCGAGGCGCAGCGGTTGCACCGGGTGCTGCTGGATCGGCTGCGGCGCAGCCCCGAGCAACCGCTGCGGCTGCCCGCCGCCCGCGATCCGCGGCTGCGCCGGGCGTGCGCGCTGGTGGAACGCGATCTGACGGTGGGCTGGACCCTCGGCGCGCTCGGGCGCGAGGTCGGGGCGGCCGAGCGCACGCTCACGCGCCTGTTCCGCGCGGAGTTCGCGATGACGTTCCCGCAGTGGCGGACCCAGCTGCGGCTGCATCGCGCCACGCAACTGCTCGCGGAACAGGTCGCGGTGACGGCGGTCGCCCACCGCTGCGGGTGGTCGAGTCCGAGCGCGTTCATCGATGTGTATCGGCGCACCCTGGGTCACACGCCCGGCACCTATCGGTCGGCGCCGAATGCGGTGGTCAGCACCGCGGGATAGCGATTGTTCAGGCGCGGTCCGGATTTCGACACTGTCCGATTCGGTGATTCGGCGTGCGCGAAGGCGGATCGATCTGAGACGGTGGAACCATCGGAACCGACTAGACACGTAGGAGCTTTTTCGATGTCGATGGTTGTCTTCCTCGCGCTGCTGCCGTTCATGGGCGCCGACAGCGCGCAGTCGCTCGCGATCCAGCATTCGGGGATCCTCGGCGGGTGGTGAATCCCGCCGGAACATTTCTGATCTGAAGAACCTCCACGGGCGCACCGCCATCAGGCCGATGGGCGCTCGGCTGTGCCCGCATGTTTCCAGCCGGAATTCTCGGCCCGGAAGCACGCCGGTTCGACGTCGTCCGGTCGAGTCAGGACGGGGGGTTGGTGTTCACGCCTGTCCCGATCTTGACGACGACCTTGTCCTGGGTGACTTCCTGCGCCGTAATGCTGAACTGCTGGGCGGGCTCGGTTTCCCCGACCGGTACGTCGACCTGTTGACCGGCCACCTTCATGGTGACCGTATTGCCGTTCACAGCAACGAGTTCCGCGTCCACTCCTAGGACGCTGGCCTTGGCGTTGACGCCGCGGTCGAAGGTGATGGTGCAGCCGCTGACGTTGCAGTCGGTCTTGGTGCCCTGGCCCTCCGTGCTGCAGGCGGCCACCCCGAACGGGGTGACCAGGGCGAACAGGGTCAAGGCGAGGAGCCGTCGAACACGCACGCGGCCCAGTGTAGGCGGAAATCCGGTGTTGGGGGCGGGCGATTCCCAACCTTGACAAAACATACGGCCGACCGCATTCTTTTTGCGTGGACTCCAGAATGAAGGATGTCGGGCAGCTCGAGACGGAGCTGCTGTTCGACGTCGTGATCGACTTGAATGCCCCGCTGCACATCGGGGAGGGGGCCGTTCGGGCGGCGCGTGTTGTTCGGTGCCGCCGGGGGCACGTTCGAGGGTCCGCGGCTGCGGGGCGAAGTCGTTGCGGGCGGCGGTGATTGGGCGCTGTTCCGGCCCGACGGCGCCATGTCGCTGGATGTGCGGCTGACCCTGCGCACCCACGACGACGCGCTGCTGCACCTGACCTACGGCGGGCGCTGGATCACCCCGCCCGCACTGCGCGGGGAGATGGGCGATCCCGGCAGGAGATACGAGATCGACCCTGCCCGTTACTATTTCCGCACGACCGCGCTGTTCGAGACCGGCGCGCCGGACTACTCCTGGCTGAACGACATCGTGTGCGTGGGGTCCGGCTATCTGGTCGAGGGCGGGATCGCCTACCGGCTCTTCCGGGTCCTCTGACGGTTCGGCGGCCCGCCGAGCAGGCCGTCGACGGCCCGGCGCGCCTTGTCGATTCCGCTCGTATCCCCCAGTCGCAGTGCGACATTCGCGGCCTCGAGGACGGCGACGATCTGGAAGGCGACGAGGTCGGGATCCAGATCGGCGACCTCGCCCGCCTCGACCGCAGCGCCGATCTCGCGGGCGATACCGGCGGTCCAGTCCCGGTGCTGCTGCGCGAGGGCGTCGCGGACCGGCCCCGGCCTGCTGTCGAACTCGGGCAGGGTGGCGCTCCAGAAGCAGCCGCCGGGGAACACCGGCTCGGTCGCGTAATCGAGCCACCGATCGACCAGTGCCCGCAGGCGAGCGGTCCCCTCCGGCGCCTCGGCCGCCGGGCGGACGACCGTGTCGAGGAAGACCGCGCCCGCCGCCGCCACGGTGGCCAGCTGCAACTGCTCCTTCGTCCGGAACAGGGTCTGGATCCCGGCCTTGCTGAGCCCGAGATCCTCGGCCAGCCGCCCGAAACTGAGCCCCGCCAGCCCATCGACCGACGCGATATCCGCCGCCCGCCGCGTCACGAGCCGCCGCGACCGCACCCCCCGCAACAACCGCCCATCCATACGGCCGATCGTATGCCAACCAGCGCCCCGCCCATCACTCAACATCGGCAGATCCCGGCCAAAAACACGCCGGGAAAAGGCCCCGCAACGACAGACCGCCGGGAAATAGGCCCCGCAATTACAGACCGCCGGGACAAGAGGCCACCGCAACGACAGATTGCGGGGACGACGAGGTCCCGTCGCCCGAGCGACCCGATATCCCCGGCACGCCGCCCCGGCAACCTCATATCCCCGGCACGCCGCCCCGGCGCCCCCATATCCCCAGCACATCGCCCCCGCGCCCCCACATCCCCGGCACATCGCCCCCGCGCCCCCATATCCCCGGCGTGCTTTTGGCCGGGGTCAGCTGTGGAGGTCGGCGTAGATGTCTCGGTAGTGCTGGTTGTGCATGATGCCGAGGATGTTGCCGAAGGGGTCGACGACCGCGGCGCTGACGAAGCCGGGGCCGTGTTCGCGGGGGGCCTGGTATTCCTTGGCGCCCAGGGTGAGCAGGCGGTCGAATTCGGCGGGGAGGTCGTCGACGTGCCAGTGCAGGATCTCGCCGCCGGGGGTCGACGGGTTGCCCGGGGGCTGGTAGCGGCGGTCGACGAGGCCGAATTCGTGCTGGTAGTCGCCCACGCGGAATTCGGTGTATCCGGGGACGTGGTAGTAGGCCTCGATCCCGAACACCTCGGCGTACCAGCGCTCGGCCGCCTCGAGATCGTCGGCGTAGAACGCGACGTGGGCCATTCCTCGCAACATCTGGGATTCCTTTCCTCTGCTGTTCCCGTGCTGATATTCATCATCCGAGCCAAAGTGCTCAACGAGTGAGCACTTTTCCGGGCAGAATTCGACTGTGCGCGCAGACCGACTCGTGGCGACCCTGTTGCTGATGCAGAACCGTGGCCGGGTGACCGCGGCCGAGGTGGCCGCGGAGCTCGAGGTGTCGGTCGCGACGGCCCGGCGCGACCTGGAGGCGCTGTCCGCGGCGGGCATCCCGGTGTATTCGCTGCCGGGCCGCGGCGGCGGCTGGGAGCTGGTCGGCGGCGCCCGCACCAACCTCAGCGGCCTGACCGCCCCCGAGGCGCAGGCGCTGTTCCTGCTGCTCGGCCCCGCCGCCACGGCCACGCCCGGCGTGCGATCGGCCCTGCGAAAGTTGTTGCGCGCGTTGCCGGAAACGTTCCGCACCGAGGCGGAGGCCGCGGCCGATGCGGTGGTGATCGATCCGGTCGGCTGGGGTGGTCGGGAGACGGCAGTCCCGCCGCTGGTCAAGCAGCTACAACAGGCGGTGGTGCGCCGGGAGCGGGTCGAGCTGGTGTACGAACGGGCAGGCAAGCGTTCGCGGCGGCGCGTCGATCCGTGGGGCCTGGTCGACAAGGACGCCCTCTGGTATCTGATCGCCGGGACCGCCCGCGGGCAGCGCACCTTCCGGGTCGACCGCATCGTCGGGGCCACCGGCATCGGAGAAACCTTCGAGCGCCCAATGGATTTCGAGCTTTCCACCGCCTGGAGGCAGGTGGTGGACGAGGTCGAGCAGTACCGGTCGACCACCTCGGCCACCGTCCTGATCTCCGAAAAACTCGCACCGATCCTGCAGCACCAGCAGGGCCGCCACTGCACCGTGGACGGCCCGATCGCCGACGGCCGCATCCAGCTCCGCATCACCGCCCCGACCCCGCTGATGGTCGCCCAACAGCTCGCGGGCTGGGGCGCGGATATCGATGTGGTCGAACCACCCTCGGTGCGTGCCGAACTGAGCCGCCTCGGCGCCGCACTGGTCGCACGCTACGGGTGAGCCGTTCCGGCATGCCGGAAAATGTTGTTGGAGGTGGACCGCGGGGCGACATGTTCCCATTTGTCCAAGGCGGGCGGTGGGGGCGGGAGCACACTGACTGCATGACCCTGACATGGCAAGAGGTGGTGGCGATCGCGACCGAGCTGCCGTCGGTGACCGAATCGACCTGGTGGCGTAGCCCGGCGCTGAAGGTCGGGGGGAAGGGCTTTGCCCGGCTGCGGTCGGAGGCCGAGGGCGGGCTGGTGCTGCGCTGCGAGATGGAGGAGAAGCAGGCCCTGCTGGCCTCCGGCGATCCGGCCTTCTACACCACACCGCACTACGACGGCTATCCGTACATCCTCATCGACCTGGACGCGGTGGCGCCGGAGCAGTTGCGCGAGCTGCTCGACGCCGCGTGGTGGCTGTCGGCTCCGGCCAAGCTCCGCAAACAGCGCGAGGCCACGGCCTAACCGCGAATCGTCGACGCGCTCACAGGGATTCGGCCGCGGCCACCAGCATCTTGCGGGAGCGGTCCGGGGGCTCGGCCTGCACGCTGAGGCGGTCCATCACCCGCCGGTAGAGTTCCAGGTCCTGCAGGCGGTCGAGGTAGAGCGCACTGGTCAGTTGCTCGATGTAGACGATATCGGGCAGTTCCGGCTCGGCGAAGCGCAGCATCGTGAACGAACTCCCGGCCGCCGCATGGCCGCCCGCCGCGTACGGCAGCACCTGGATCGTCACGTTCAGCCGGTCGGACATCTCGACCAGATGCTCGAGTTGCCCACGCAGCACATCGTTTCCGCCGATCGGGCGGTGCAGCACGGTCTCGTCGAGCACCGCCCACAGGGTCGGGCCGCCGTCGCGGTCCAGGATCTCCTGCCTGCGGCGGCGCAATTCGACCCGCCGCACCGATTCGGACTCCTCGTGTGCCAGCGATACGATGGCGCGGGTGTAGTCCTCGGTCTGCAGCAGGCCCGGAACCAGTTGCGCCTCAAAGGTTCTGATCGAATGCGAGGCGTGTTCCAGGCCGATGTAGGTCTCGAACCACTGCGGCAGCAGGTCGCTGTAGCGGTGCCACCACCCGGGCTGGTTGGCCTTGCGGACGAGTTCCAGGAACGACTCGCGCTCCCCGGGGTCGGTGACCTTGTACAGCGTCAGCAGGTCCCGGATGTCGCGTTCCTTGAATCCGGTCCGGCCCAGTTCCAGACGACTGATCTTGGCGTGCGAGCCGCGAATGTGTTCGCCGGCGGCCTCGCGCGTGATCCCGCACTGCTCGCGCAGTTTGCGCAACTGGCCCCCGACGGCGATCCGCAGCGCCGTCGGACCGCGTTCGGCGACAAGCGAATCCACGCTGCCGATCCGGAACGGGACGGAATCTGCGATCATGAGTTCTGCTCCGATGCTCGAAGATCATCGGCGGTATGTCCGCAAACCCGCGAACGACACCGCGTCGAAGGACTATCATACTCGCGCGCTGGCTGCTGACCAGTATGTTCCTCTCTGCAGGAAATCTCGAACCGTCCCCGCGTTCCGCCTGTCGGCTACTCCCCAATCTTGTACTGTCACTGGGCAGATCAGACAATCACCCGTTCGTGCCTCCGCAGGCCGGAGGCACCACCTCGGGACCTCGACGAGGAGCCGACCCACAATGCCGACAGGGCACAACACGGAGATCCGCACCGACATCCCTCACTCCGCCCGCATTTGGAACTACTGGATGGGCGGCAAGGACAACTACGATATCGACCGCGAGGTCGGCGACGCCAGTCTGCAGATCGATCCCGACATCGGGACGATGGCCACCGAGAGCCGCCGATTCCTGATCCGCGCGGTCAGCCACCTGGCCGGCGAGGCCGGAATTCGACAGTTCCTCGACATCGGCACCGGCCTACCGACCATGCAGAACACCCATCAGGTCGCGCAGAGCGTCATCCCCGACGCCCGCATCGTCTACGTCGACAACGACCCGCTGGTGCTGACGCACGCGCGCGCCCTGTTGACCAGCACCACCCACGAGGGCGTCACCACCTACATCGAGGCAGACTTCCACGAACCCGAGCAGATCGTCGCCGACGCCGCCAACATCCTGAACTTCACCCAGCCCATCGGCGTGATGTTCATGGGCGTGCTCGGGCACGCTCGCACCTACGAGGATCTGCTCCGGATCGTCCGCACCGTGATGGACGCGGTCCCGTCCGGCAGCTACCTGGTGTACTGGGACGGCACCGTGGACAGCCCCACCTACGTGAAGATGTGCGAGGAGTACGCCAAGTCCGGCGGCGTGCCGTACTACACCCGCACGCAGGACCAGCTGCGCGCCGTGTTCGAGGGCTTCGAACTGCTCGAACCGGGCTTCGGGCCGATCACCCACTGGCGCCGGTCGGAGCTGGAGCTGGCCGGACTGCGCGATATCGCCGCGTACGGCGGGGTGGCGCGCAAGCCCTGAGCCGCGGCGTGCTTTACCGTCGGCGGGTATGGAGGCGGCCCGGCGGGTGCTCATCGTTGCCTACAACGACGCACAGATCCTCGATATCGCTTGTCCCAGCGGGGCATTCGATATGGCGAACCGGGTCGGTGTCCGGCCGCCCTACCGGGTCGAGGTCGTGTCGGTCGGCGGGCACGCGGTGCGCACCTCGGCCGGAATCACGCTGGGCAGCGGGCATCTGGAGGCCGTGCGGGGCCCCGTCGACACCGTGATGGTGGTCGGCGGCGCCGGAACCGAACGGGCGGCGGCCGATCCGCATCTACTCGATCAGATCCGCCGCCTCGCCCGGTCCAGCCGCCGCATCGCCTCGATCTGCACCGGCACCTACCTGCTGGCGGCCGCCGGGCTGCTCGAGCACCGCCGGGTCACCACGCACTGGGGCTACGGCGAGGACCTGGCCGCCCGCTTCCCGACGGTGGCCGTCGACACCGCGCCGCTGTATATCCGGGACGGCAATATCTACACCTCCGCCGGGGTCACCAGCGCCCTGGACCTGACCCTGTCGCTGATCGAGGACGACCACGGGGCGGCGCCCGCGCGTACGGTGGCCCGCATCCTGGTCACCTATCTGCACCGTCCCGCGGATCAGGAGCAGATCAGCATGTTCCTGGCCGCACCGGCACCGGAGGATCGCCTGGTCGGCGACCTGATGCGTTATGCCGCAAGCCATCTCGCGGAGGATCTGACGCCCACCGCGCTCGCCCGCCGCGCCGGGGTCAGCACCCGGCACCTGAGCAGGCTGTTCACCACGCACGCCGGACACACGCCGGCCCGCGCGATCCGCCGGGTGCGGGCCGAGGCCGCGGCACATCTGATCCGGTCGACCGAATTGCCGCTGGCGGCGATCGCCCGGCGCTGCGGTTTCGGGTCGGTGCAGACGCTGCGGGCCGCGCTGCTCGACCGATACGGCATGACCGGCGACACGTTGCGCAAGATCGCGGACACGACACCGGATCGGCGGGCCGCGGGCGGCGACACTTCGGCAGCGTGACTACCTCCTCCCTCCCGAGCGCATCGCGCCGACATGTCCTGGGCGGCACGGCCGCACTCGTCGCCGCCGGTCTCACCGGCGCCGCGGCGGCACCGGCCCGCGCCCGTCCGGACGGCACCGGGCCCCGGATCGGCATCGTGCTGTACGACGGCTTCAGCCTGCTCGATCCGACCGGCCCCGCCGAGGTGCTGTCCCGGGTGCCCGGCGCGCGGGTGACGATGCTCGCGGAGCGGCCGGGACCGGTGCGCACCGATACCGGCGACGTCGCCGTCGTCGCCGAGCGGGCCCTGGCCGATGTCGACAGCCTCGACGTGCTGCTGGTCCCCGGGGCGGGCAACCGCGGAACGGTCGAATCGACCGGCAATCCCGTTCTGCTGCAATGGATCCGGGATATCGATCGGACGACCGCCTGGACCACCTCGGTCTGCACGGGCGCGGTGATCCTGGCCGCCGCGGGCCTGCTGCGGGGACGCGAGGCCACCACCTATTGGTCGGCCGGGCCCTATCTGCAGTCCACCTACGGCGTGAAGTATCTGCCGCAGCGCTATGTCCGATCGGACAAATACCTCACCGCCGCAGGCGTTTCCGCGGGCATCGATATGGCCCTGTATCTGGCCGCGCTGCTCACCGGCGACGACACCGCCCGCGCCATCCAGCTGGGCATCGAATACGACCCGCAGCCTCCGTTCGATGCGGGCAACGCGGCACGGGCGAGCGAGGAGCTGCGCAGGCGGGCCGGGACGCTGTTGCAGCAATCTCAGCAATGATTCCGGCACACCCCTTGACCTAAACCATTGTTGATGTTTGATGCTGGTCGACAGCAGACACCGATGCGACCACGGGAGCCCGACGATGATCCTCGCCAGCGAGACCGGCCACCGGAGCAGCGGCCGTGACGAGGCTCACGCCGCGACCGCCCGGGAGCCGGGAAACGCCGCCGACCAGGCGGTCTCGTTCGCGGCCGGGGCGGGCGGACACGGAAAACCGAGTGACTCCGCCCGCGGCCGCGGGGAATACTGTCACGCAACCGATGAGTTGAGCGAATCGGCTCCGTCTGATCACGTGTGGCCCGATCATCACCGCCGATGATTCGTTCCCAGGCCCATACGTCCTTGTTCGAAGATACACCCCGGAGGTACCCATGCCCGCCGAAACCGCCGATCGCTCGACCGGGCGGCGGACCCCGACAGTCATCCGACTGCTGGTCCTCGCGACCTTCGTGGTGATTCTCAACGAGACCATCATGATCAACGCGATCCCCCGCCTGATGTCCGATCTCGAGGTCACCGAGCGCGCCGCGCAGTGGGTGTCCACCGCGTTCATGCTCACCATGGCGGCCGTCATCCCGGTCACCGGATGGTTCCTGCAGCGGGTCACGACCCGCCGCGCCTACGCCATCGCGATGGGGGTCTTCCTGGCCGGTACCGCGCTGTCGGCGGTCGCGCCGTCGTTCGCGGTGCTGCTGATCGGCCGGATCATCCAGGCCGGTGGCACCGCGGTGATGATGCCGCTGCTGATGACCACCCTGATGACCGTTGTCGCCGAACACGATCGCGGCCGCGTCATGGGCAACGTCACCCTCGCCATCTCGGTGGCCCCCGCCATGGGTCCGGTGATCTCCGGCCTGGTGCTGCAAATCGGTTCGTGGCGTTGGCTGTTCGTGCTGGTGCTGCCGATCGCGGGTGCGGTCACCTGGTTCGGCCTGCGGCACCTGGAGAACGTGGGCGAGCCGGAGACCGGCACGATCGACTGGTCCAGCGTGGCGTTCGCGGCGCTCGGATTCGGCGGCCTGGTGTACGGGCTCAGCCGCTTCGAGACCGGCAATGTCGCCACCCCCGCCCTGATCGTCGCCGCGGGCGTGGCCATGATCGGCATCTTCGCGTTCCGCCAGATTCGGCTGCAGCGCACCGGAACTCCGCTGCTGGACCTGCGCACCCTGCTGTCGGGCACCTACACCAAGGCGCTGATCCTGATGGCGGTCGCCTTCCTGGCGATGCTCGGTTCGATGCTGCTGCTGCCGCTGTACCTGCAGAACCTGCGCGGCCTGAGCCCGCTGCAGACCGGCCTGCTGGTCATGCCCGGCGGGCTGGCCATGGGTCTGCTGGGCCCGACCATCGGGCGGCTGTTCGACCGCTTCGGCGGGCGGGTGCTGGTGATTCCCGGTTCGATCGGCATCGCGGCCGCGCTGGCCGGATTCACCCAGATCTCGCTGACCATGCCGTACTGGCAGTTGCTCGCCCTGCACATCCTGCTGATGGTGTCGCTGGCCGCGGCCTTCACGCCGGTGTTCACCCTGGGCCTGGGCGCGCTGCCCGCGCACCTGTACTCGCACGGCAGCTCGATGCTGGGCACGCTGCAGCAGGTGGCGGCCGCCTTCGGCAGTGCCCTCGTGGTGACGGTGATGTCCGCCCGCGGCGAGGCGCTGATCGCGGACGGCATCGAGCCGATCGCCGCGCACCTGGACGGTATGAAGCTGGCCTTCGGGGTCTCTGCGGCCCTGGCGCTGATCGTGATCGTGATGGCGGTGCTGCTGCCGAACCGGTCCAGCGCTCCGGACGAGCCGGACGAGGCCGGGGAGCCCGAGGCCGAGCTGGTCGCGAGCTGACCGAACCGCCGAGCAGGGGGGGGGGGGGGGGGGGGGGGCCCCCGGCGGGGCGCGGGGGCGGGGGCGGCGGCGGCCGGGGGGGCGGGGGGGGGA
>NZ_JARWQD010000231.1 GCF_029869545.1 Nocardia wallacei
GGCGCCGGTGCCGGTCTTGCCGACGCCGAGTTCGTTGCGGAGTTTTTTGACTTCGGGGTCGTCGGTTTCCTTGTCGCCGTAGACCTCTTTGAGTTTCTCGAGGACCTTGATCGCCTTCTGCGCCTGCGGAGACAAACCCGCTGTCTCGGGGTCGCCGCCCCCGGTACCGCCGCTGCCCGCGCCCGAGCCGCCGCCGAGTCCGCTGAGGGCGGCGGCGATCATGGGCAGCATCCCCATCGCCATCGCGCCCGCCTGCAGCGCGGCCGGGGCCAGGCTGGCGACCATGTCCGGGTCGACCAGCGGCTCCGGCTCCGCGGGCGGTGGCGGAGCCGGTTGCGGCGCAGCGGGTTCCGCGGGCGGAGCGGTCGCGGGCGCAGCCTGAACCTGGGCGGGCGCAGCGGGCTGCCCCACCTGCGGCGGCGGGGGTGGTGGAGCGAGCGCCGCCGTGCCCTGGCCGGAGCCGTTCTGACCGGCCTGCGGGGGCGGCTTCGGGGCGGCGGGCTGCTCCGGCGTGCCCTGCGGACCCGCCCCGGGCGCGGGCGGATTGGGAACAGCGGGAACGCCGCCGCCCGGCTTCCGCTTCGGATCCTTGCCCGACCAGGGCGTCACCGGCTCCTGCGCGGTGCCGTCGGCCTCCGGGACGGGCTCCGGATCCAGTCCCATCTGCCACATCGGTGGACTGGTCACAGCTACCGGTCCTCCCGCCTGCCTCGATCATCCGTCACGGGAAACAGCTTGGCGCCCACGACATCTCGTCCAGCTCTCCCGACCATAATCCTGATCGCTCCTCGGATCGGCTCGGTTCCCATTGCTGGGAATCATCGACAATGAGCACGTCGGTAGTCGGCCGACGCCCGCGACGACGTTGCCTGATCGAGAGGTGGATCCAGCGTGATAGTGGTGGGCATTTGCGGTATGGAGGTGAGCTGATGGGCTTCCTGGGTCTTTCGGGCAAAGACTGGGCTGTACTCGGGACCGCGGTCGCCACCTCCTTCGTGCCGGGCGGTGTGTTTATCGCTCCCATTGCCACCGGGCTGGTGGGCGGAGCTATCACCCTGGGGCAGACCGGCAGTTGGAAGGAAGCCGGACAGGCCGCCATCGGCGACGCCTTCGGGAACCTCGGCGGCGGTCTCCTGGGCCGCGGGGCATCGAGGCTGATCGGCGCGGGAGTCTCCAGGGTAAGCGGCAATGCTGGCCGGGAGTACACGGAGTGGGCCACAGCGGATATTGCTCTTGGGAGGACCGAGCGCGCGATCAATCAGACCCTTGCGCACGGCGTCGGATCCTGGTTCGGCTCGACATTTATGAGCCACAATTTCAACAATGGTCAGCCGCCACCGATTCCCGCCGCCATCCCTACCCGGCCCGCCGGTCAGGACAAGGCGAAAATTCCGTTCGACAAGGAGCAGGCGGAGCTTCAGGGCAAAGGCTCTCCGACGGTTGGGAAATATGAGGGCGGGTACTCGCAATGGCCGCTGGAGAATGTTGTATGACGGAATGTAGCGACGCCGCTGGGGGTCTGAATGGCTGAGCTGCCGGATATGCCCGTTTTGGAGGTTCCGGACTATCACGGCCACGGATATCCGCAAGAGCTGAAACAGTTCCAGATTTCCAAGGCGACGGTAACGCTTGTCGACCAGAAGCTGGTCAATGTGGTCAGCAAGGACTGGAGTCTGCTCGGCTCCGGCGAGACGTCCGACCTACCGAAAAGTGACGAGCTGAGACAGGTCGACACGGCAAATCTGGATACCATGCGAAAATCCGAGACCGCCGCTCAATACAGGGCGATCGTCTCGAAGCTCGCACAGGCGTACGCCAGTATGCAGGAATCGGTATTGGCGGTGGCCAAGAAGGTCAAGGACTCCGAAGAGGACAGAAAGAAGTTCCAGAAGGACCTCGAAGGTCTCATCGCCAACCTGAACGACGATGCGATTACGCTCCCGCAGAGCCTATCCATGGATGCGCACATTCAAGGTTATGTCGCGAAGAGGCTGGAGGAGTGCGCCAAGGTCACCGCGGGTGCGGATAAGAATCAGGGGAAGAATGGCGACGGAGTCGGTGACGAAGCCAAGAAGCTGAAGGAAATCGAGGATCAGCTCAATAAGGCGAAGACGGACCTCAAGGCGCTCCAGGACGAGAACAAGAAACTGAAGGAGCAATTGGGGACCGGCAATCCCAATAATCCGAACAGCCCGTCCTACGATCCGCCCAGGATTCCCCAGGACGGCAGCAACGGCCTCGGTGACGACACCTTCAAACCCATCGACACCGGGCTGGACGACGGCAGTAAGCCCCCGGGTCTGGCCGGTGGTCAGGACGATGGCAGCGGTCTCGGCACCAACGATCCGTCGACCGATCCCTCCAAGTCCCTGGACGACGCGATCAACCAGATCAAGGACGACGCGCAGGCCGGTACCCCTGCGGCCCAGACACCCTCGCCGATGGACTCGGGCCTGGGTGGCATGGGCGGCATGAACCCCTTCGGCGGCATGAGCCCGTTCGGCATGAGCCCGTTCGGAATGAACGGCATGGGGATGAATCCGTACTCGCAGCAGGAGCAGATGCGCCGCGAGATGGCAGATCGGGACCTCGAGCGCCGCCGCCAGGAGATGGAGATGCGCCGGGCGCAGCAGCCGGGCGCCGTGCAGGCGTCCGCGGCACCGCAGCCCGCGCAGACCGCTCCGGCGGCGCAGGCCACCGCGCAGAACGGTGCGCCGCCCAACAACGCCGCCGCGCCGCCGCCGGGCGGTCCGCCGCCGCGGGTTCCCGGGGCCGACGGCCTGGTCGACTACACCTTCCCCGACGGCCGCACGCAGAAGGTGCCGCCGGTGGTCGCGCAGGGCCTGGATGTGGCGTTCGCCAACACCCAGGGCACGGACGCGCAGGCCGCCTACGCCAATACCCCGGCGAAGTGGACGGATCCGAAGCAGATCGGCGACCGGGTCGATCCGTCGCAGGCCAAGACCGGCGACGTCGCGACCTGGGACAAGAACCGCTCCGCGATCGTGGTCGTGTTCGGCACCGGCCAGGGCGGCGACGCGGGCGGCGGACTCGGCGACGCGGCCGCGGGCGAGCCGATGGAGGCCATCATCGCCGGCCAGCTGAAGCAACTGCGCTCCGAGGACATGAACACCCTGTCGGACAAGACGGGTGAGTTCGGCGGCTTCGCCGGGTTCCTCCATCCGCGTGGCGTCGATGCGGCCGCACCGGATACCGCCGGTGCCGAGCAGGGCGCCCCGGCCGGGGATCAGGCGATGCAGGCCGCGGTGACGGCGCCGAGCTGAGTGGGTGAGAGGAGACAGGTGTGGCGCTGCATGTCGAGCCGACAGATATCGCCAAGGTGGCGTCGACGCTGGCCGAACTGGCGAACGCCACCGGCAACGCTCGGCCGTCGGGCTGGGTGCTGCCCGCGGGCTCCGATCCGATCTCGGCCCAGCACGTGCCGAAACTGAACAAGCAGGCGGCCGATCTGTTCAACGGCTTGTCCGGCCTGCTCAACGAGGTGCGCAAGACCGCGCACAAGGTAGGTGCCGCCGCCGCCGATTACACGGCCGCCGACGACGAGGGCGCGCGCAAGGTGAACGGCGGCGGCGCCGAGCTACTGGACAATCCGGTGCCGGATGTCGGCGAGCCGGTGTTTCAGCAGCCGCCGTCGTTCCGGATGCCCGCGGCGGGAGCCTCGGTCGATCCGCTGCAATTCGCGCAGCAGCTGCGCGCCGGTCCGGGGCCCGGCCCTGCGACCAAGTTCGCTCAGGACATCCGCACCTATCTCGGCGGTTCGCATCAGGCCGCGCTCTCCAGCGTCGATGCGGCGTCGCAGGCCATGCAGAACTGGGTGCCGGTCGGCTCCGAGGCCGCGAAACATATGAACCGTCATCGCAGCATGCTGGACCAACTCGGCACGGCCCTGGGCAAGCTGGCCGGAGGCATCGACGACTACGCCGACGCGTTCAGTACCGCGAAGGCCAAGCACCCCACGCCCGAGGAGATCATCGCCGCCCGCAAGCGGCTGGTGAAGGCGATGCGGTCCAAGGATCAGATCGGGATCCAGGAGGCGCTGGCCAAGACCCAGGAGCAGAATGCGCGGTCGGCGGAGACGGTAGCGGGCTACGAGGGCACGGTCAACGGCAAGAACGGCCAGGGTGAGGGCTCGGGTGGCGGCGAATCCGATCAGATCATGCAGGCCATCGCGTCCATGCTGCCCTCGATGGTGAGTTCGCTGGCGTCCGCGGGCATGTCCGGGATGGGCCAGGAGGGCCTGGGCGGTACCGCCGAGGAGCTCGAGGAATACGGCGGCTACGACGACTACGGCCTCGGTGGCTACGGGGGCGGTGGCGGGGGATCCGCCGGTGGTGCGGCCCCGATCGGCGATATCACCGCCGCGATGGGCTCGGGCAGCGATGCGGTGTCGGTGGGGCCGATGCCGATGGTCGGTGCCACCGGGAACGCGAGCAGCGGTCCCGCCGGGGCGCCGCGCACCCCGGTGATCGAGCCGCTGTCCTCGTCGTCGGCGGCCGCGGCCGCGCGCGGTGCCGGAATGGGGTCGCCGATGATGCCGTACATGCCGATGGCGCCGGGTATGGGTGGCGCGGGCGGCGGGAACAACGAACGCAACCGCGTGGTCGCCTGGCACCCTGACCGGCTGATGTATGTCGACGACACCCCGCACACCGACCCGGTGATCGGTGAGAAACCGACGATCGCACCGTCGGTGACGCCGCCGACGCCGTCCCAGGCCAATCAGGCACCGACCCAATCCGGAGGTTCCGCATGAGTGATATGCAGCCCGACGTGCAGGCGGCCCTCGACGCCGCCCGCGACCTGCGGCATCGCATCGCCGATCTGCGCGAGAAGATCGATGCGATCCGGGCGCGCCGCCCGTCGCCGAGCGGGGCGGTGATCCCCGAGATCGATGCCATGGGAAGGCTCACCGACCTCTACATCGCCCAGGGCACCGCCGACCGGCTCGAGTGCGAGGAACTGGTCGCCGAGATCATGGCCGCGATCCGGGACAGCACCGCCGATGCCGCTCGCCAGTACGAGCTGCTCATGGATTCGGACCCGTGGAACGACCCGATCGAGGAAGAACCGGCCGCGGCGGTGTCGGAGTCGGCGTCGTGAGTACCGACGAGGGCGTCACGGTCGCCGACACCGTTCGGTGGCTGCACACCGAGGGCCTGATCCGGCTGGCCGGGGTGGCCGGGCGCGCGGCCGACCCGATCGTCGCGTACACGATCGACGTGGCGACGGGGACGGTGGCCGCGCATCCGGCCGCCGGTGCCGGAGTCGGTTCGGACGTCACGACTCTCGCCGCTGACGACCTGCCCTTTCCCACCGGCACGCCCGGGCGGCTGGTGATCGTCGGCGTCACGCAGGCCGAGGCCGTGCTGGTGGTGGATCTGGCCAATACGCTCACCATCTCGATCAACGCCGACCGCCCGGAGCTCGCGGCCCGCTCCTGGGTGACGCAGTTGCTGCTGAATCCCGAGATCACGCTCACCACCAACGGCACCGAGTTGGCGATCGAGGCGGGAGATCGCTTCCGGCGCAGCTTCATTCCCGGCGGCACGGGGACGATCATCAATGTCGACGATCTGGTTCCGCCGATCACCACGGTCGCGCTCAACGCCGAGGCCGAGGGGCCCGACCATCTCGATGTCGCTCCCGGGGGCACCGGCGAGCTGTATCTGGGCGCCCGGTTCTGGCAGCTGCGTCAGGTCATGACGATCGACGACAGCGCGTGGCACGCACTCGCCGAGCGGCTCGCCGCACCCCCCTCGCCGCAGCACGAACCCGATGCTGCCGCAACCTTTTAGGAGTCTCCGATGACAGAGCCACACGCACCGGACTACCTCGAGGACGAGGACGACCAGGCCCCGGCGCCGGACTGGCGCGCCATGACCTACGAGGTGTTCACCCTCGATCACAGCCTCGGCGTCGCCTGCGACCGCGACGGGGAGATCGTGGGCCTGCACATCACCGACGAGGCCCGCGACAACGGTGACCAGTGGCTGGCCACCGAGATCGTCCGGCTGGCCCGGCTGGCGCATATGAAGTCCCGGGTCGGGCTGCGCGCGGAGATGGAGGCCAACGGCACCCGGCCCTACACCATCGACTCGTTCGACCTGCCCACCGAATCGTCCTACCGGGCAACGGAAATCGCCGAGCTCGGCGGACAACGCTGAACGCCGACCGCATCGCGAGACAGGAGTCGACGTGGGATTCGACAAGCTGGATATCGATGATCCGGACGACCTGAATATCACTGCGGGACATCGGCATACGGCGCATTGCTCGTTCACCGGCGATGCCGGTTCGGTGAACCGGGAACTGCGCCTGACGACACGTCCGCAGTCGACGCTCGACCATCGGCATGCCCAGGTATGCGACCTGGTCACCGGGTGGATCGATCGGTGGATAGCCGATCGGGACGCCGATGCCGGGAACACCTACGTGCGCACCGTCCGCACCAACAACGGTTACCGCGAGACCGATATCGCCGGAGGTGCGTGCGTGCAGCGGTCCGAGTCGGCCTGATCTCCGATGGAGCCGGAGCGCGAGAGTCCGTACTGGAAGGCCATTGTCGAGGACAAGTGGCCGGAGATCTCGCCCCGGGAATGGGGCAGGCTGGAGCGGGTCGCGCGCGACGGTGCGGCCGCACTGGATCCCTACGAGGCGGAGCGGGCGCGCCGGGCCTTCGAGGAGGGCTCACGGTCGAGCGCCGGGCTGGAGCCGATCAAGGAAGAGATGCTGGCCCAGGAGGGCAGCCTGCACCGATTCGTCGATGCCCTGGTCGCGGCGGCCGATACCTTCGGCCGCATCTCCGATTCGGTGTATCGCACGCGCAATCGGATCCTCGACATCGTCGATCAGGCCACCCGCAAGATCCGGGAGGTCTACAGCCAGGACTCCTCGGAGGACGACTCCGAGGAGGCGGAGCGGGCCGAAGCGGCCCGGGATCGCCAACGGGTGGCGGCGATCATCGAGCGGGCGCGGGCCGAGGTCGCCGAGACGGTCGCCCGCGCCCTCGCGGACATCAGCCCGCAGGGGCTGCCGGAGCTGGATCTGCTCGCCCGGCTGCTGGGACAGCCGGGGCCCTGGGACCCGGTGCATCCGGGGCGGGATCGTCCCCGCGAACACCACGGCGGCGGCCCGTATCGGCGGGGCGGCCCGTATCGGCAGCTGCCACCGGGGCTGCTGCCGCCGGGATTTCGGCTCCCGGGTGACGGCTACGTTCCGTCGATACCGGAATTGCGCGGCCTGGAAAGGCTTTTGGAGCGGCTGGGGCCGCATCTGCCCGTCGTCCATCTCCCGCCCGGATTCGCCGACGGCCTGTTCCCGGGTGGACCGCCGGCGGGCGAATTTCCTCCGGGGCGGCCCGACGCGGGCCCGCAGCCCGCGGATCCGTCGGTGCCCGGCACCTCCGCGGCGCCACCATCGGCGACCGGATCCGCGCCGGGGCACACGCCGGGCCAGGCGGTGGGCGGAGCGCCGCCGCCGGGCGAATCGGTTGCGGGCCCTGCGGATTCGGGGCCGATGGATGCCGGATCGAGGGACGCGAGTTCGGCGGGCTCCGGATCGGTGGATTCGACGGCGGATTCCGGGTCGGCGGATACCGCATCGGCGCATTCGGAATCGACCGGGAATTCCGATGTTTCGACCGACGGGCAGACCGACTCCGGTGCGGCGGCCCGATCGGACCGGGGCACCAGATCGTCGGAATCCGCGGCCGACGACGCGGGTGTGGGCGCCCCGTTCAGCGCGCTGGCGGCGGCGCAGGCGATCGCCGCACAGCAGTCGGCCGTGGTGCCTCAGCCCGTGGTGTCGGCGGGACCCGCCGCCGCGCCGCCGGTGCCGCCGGGCCAGGTGAGCGCCGCCGGGCAGGCGGGTGCGCCACCAGGCGCCGATTCGCGGTTCTCGGTTGCGGCGCCGAAGGTTTCGGCGGCACCGGGACCGATCGGCGCGGGCCCTGCCGCGGGTGTCTCGGCGCCCGCGGGCGCGGGCCCGCCGGTCAAGGGTCCGCCGCCGATCCGGCACGACCAGCCGCCCGGCCCGTCCGGTAGTGAGACACCAACGGAGCCAGGCGATTCCGAGGACAAGCAGGGCAGTGACGGGCTGGTGCGGGATGCGGTGGGCGCCGCGATGATCGCCGCCGCCGCACCGAGTTTCATGATCGGCGAGCGCGTGGACGGGGATCTGGTGCTCGCCCGGACGCTGCTGAGCAGCCTGCTGGCCGCCGCCCCGGTCGTCGGGCCCGCGTGGGCGGTGGCGGTGATGCGCAGTTCCGACGGCGTCAGCGCCTTCGTGACCTCGAACGAGGGGCGGGGCTGGCTGCCGCCGGGACTGTTCCTGCCGCGGGAGCTGTCGACCCCGTGGGTGTGGTCGGTCTCGGAGGGTGCGGGCTGGGAGGGCGTCGCGGACCCCGCGCGGGTGCTGGCGGAGTTCGCGCTGGCGTGGGGTGGCAAGTCGGGAGTGCGATTGTCCGCACTGGCCTCCTCGCAGCCGATCGATGAGGGCCTCGGGCGGCAGCTGGCGAACGCGTCGGTCCTGGGTTCGGTGGGCGCCGACCCGACGATGGAATTCTCCTCTCCGGCACCGGGTTTGGTGGACCGGCTGGAGTTGGTCGGGGCGCCGCAGCTGCTGGACCGGGTCCGGGGCGTCCCGGCCGCACAGATCCGCGGCCGGTGCGCGGACCTGGCCGCCGGTGCGCATCTGCGGCTGTCGCGGCTGGGTTCGAGCGTTACGGCGTCGATGGGCAGCGCCGCCCTCCGGGAGCAGATACTCCAGGCATTCCGGCAGGGGCGTGATGTTCCGGCGCAGTGGTGGGACGAACTGCGGGACAGCGACGACCTGCTGGCGGCGTCGATGCTGTCGCTGAGGTCGGATGTCTCACGAATTCCCCTGGGCGAACTGCGTTCGGAGAATCCCGCCGCCTCGGACCTGACGGCCTTGCGCGCGATGACGTTCGAGCGTCGCTGCAACGAACTGGTGTCGTTGCTGGCGGGCGAGCCGACGCGGCAACTGCTGCGTGATGCCGTCTATGCGCACGGGCAGTTGGTCGATCACCCGTCGTTCGGGCAGACGGCCCCCGCGCCGCCGCCGGAAGGTCCCTCGCGCCGCTCGACCGTCACCGCGCCCCCGAACCGGTGAGCGGCGGGTAATCCCAGCTGACCTGCATTCTCATTGTTGGGAAGGGCTGACAATAGTCCCGACGTTGATGGTGGGAAAGGATCGGCCCGGGCATGCCAGACAGCATGGATATCGACCCTGACGTCCTGCGTGAATTGGCG
The DNA here is from genome assembly GCF_029869545.1 of Nocardia wallacei. Classification (GTDB taxonomy): domain Bacteria; phylum Actinomycetota; class Actinomycetes; order Mycobacteriales; family Mycobacteriaceae; genus Nocardia; species Nocardia wallacei_A. The sequence goes on from NZ_JARWQD010000231.1 coordinate 9,291, forward strand.
GAACAGCACTATCGGGTCGCCGATGATACGGAGGCATGGGCGGAGCCGCCGCAGACCTGGCTCGACAGCTTCATCGACAGCTACGGCGCCATCGCGTCGCCGGTCAAGCGTGCGCTCGACGATTACTACAACGCCCGGAAGAACGCCGGATACGCACTCGCCGCACAGCACCGGAAGACCGGCGATTCGCTGCGCAAGGCCGCACGCGACTTCGAGGAGGCGGACGACAACGCCGCCCGGCAGATCGGTCGCGCGGGCGAAGACGTCGACGGTCGACCGGATTCGCAGGCGCCCTCGACGCAGCGTCCGCCTGCGATCACCCCGGGCGATTCGCCCGGGATGGGCAGGCCGCCCGGCGATGTCGGCACCCCCGACGGTCAGACTCCGGTCGGCGTCACGCCGGGTGGTTCCACACCGAACGGTGCCGCACCGGGTGTCAACGGCGCGGGACCGTCCGATACGGCGGGAACGGGAAGCCAGCCGGGAGTCGCCGGGGGCCCGGCGGGAGGCGTCGCGGGTCCCGGTGGCGGACCGGCCGGACCCGGCGGCGGACCGACCGCGACAGGTCCCGGCGGGGTCGTTCCGCCCACGGTCACGGGAGGCCCGGCAGGGCCCGCGGGCCCCGGAGCCGGGCCGGTCGACGACCGCGCGACGACCCAGCCGCCGACGGGCGCGACCGGTCGCACCGATCAGCCGCCGGTGCCGATACCGACACCGTTCGCGGCCGCCGTCTCCGCGGCGAAGGAGAAGGAGGCCGAGCCGGCGTACGTGGTGGGCGACGCGGTCGACGACGACCTGGTGATCGCCCGCACGCTGCTGAGTGCCGTTCTCGCCGCGGTGGATTCGTCGGTCCTGGGTCTGCACTGGGCGGTCGCCGTCATGCGTGGCCCCGCGGGTGCGGGTGTGTTCATCACCTCGAACGAGGGCCGCGGCTGGCTCCCGGCCGAGCTGTTCCTGCCGCGCGAGGTCTCCACCCCGTGGGTGTGGGACGAGTTCCTGGCGGGCGAGTCCGGCGACGCGGGATCGCCGTGGGAAGGGGTCGCGGACCCCGCGCGGGTGCTGGTGGAGTTCGGACTGGCGTGGGGCGCGAAGGCCAATGCCAGCCTGTCGGCACTGGTGTCGTCCGGGCCGATCGACGGCGGACTGCGCTCTCGGTTCGCCAACGTCCCCATGGAGGGCTTGGTCGGGCCCGCCTACGATGTCGACCTGCGGGTGTTCACCCCCGACACGGCCGATCGCCTCGGCTTGGTCGGTTCCGTGGAGTCGCTGGAACACGTGTCGGCCGTGCCGGATGCGCAGGTGCGTGAGCGGTGCGTGGAACTGGCGGCGGACGCGCACGCGAAGATTCGCCGCGGCACCGCCACGAATCCCGACGCCGAGACCTCGCGCGGATTGCGGGAGCGAATCCTGGCGGCCGTCCAGGCCGGACGCGAGGTTCCGGCGTCCTGGTGGGACGAGCTGCGCGACGCCGACGACCTGCTGGCGGCCGCGATGCTGTCGCAGCGCGTGGACGTCGGGCGGGTCGAGCTGGGAGACCTGCGCGTCGACGACGAGACCACCGGTCTCCGTGCGATGGTCTTCGAACGCCGCTGCAACGAACTGGTCATGCTGCTGGGCGAGGAGTCCACCCGGCAGCAGCTGCGAGACGCGGTATACGCCCACGAACAGATCGTGAAACATCCTCGGTTCGAGGAGATTCCGGCCGCGGTCTCGGTGGCCGAGGACACCCGGGTGTCCCGCCCGGTGGCCACCCCGGACCAGGTATCGGCCCCCACCGTCACCGCCGGACCACCCCCCAACGCCGTCGCTGCGCCACAGACCCCACCGCCCATCGCGGCCCCGGACACCATCGACCGGTCCTGACGACATGCCCGGTACAAGCAAGTCTGCGTTCTGTATGGATGAGTGAGGACCAGTGAGAGAACTCCATCCCGACGTACAGCTCGCGATCAGCGTGACACGGGAGCTGCGGCATCGACTCGCGGAGGTGCGCGAACGAGCCGACGCCATCGTCGCGCGCCGCCCGTCTCCGAGCGGTCTGGTCATTCCCGAGGTCGATTCCTACGGGCGGCTGCGGGATCTGTACCTGGCCCCCGGTACGTGCGACCGGTTCGACAACGACGAACTCGTTGCCGACATCATGGCGGCCATCGTCGAAAGTACGGCGGATGCGCGCAGACAGTACGGCATCACCATGAACGACCCGACTATTCTGCCGCGGCCGATCTCGGAAATTGTGGACGAGTGGCGGGCCGGGAAGGATCCGAATCAGCCGGTTCCCAACTTCGGGGAGGGGCGAGAATGATCTCGAGGTGCCTGGCGTGACGATGGGCCGAATATGCCGGACTACATGAGGATCGAACCGGATCAGCTGCGCGAGATGGCCAAGCAGCACGAGCGGCGCGCGGAGAATATCCGGAATTGGGGCAAGATCCCGCATGGCTGGCTCGATGACTTCGAAGCCAGCAACGGGCCGTTCGGCGGCCCGGTCGTGGGGGCGCTGCGGGACTACTACGACCGGCGGCACAGGAAGGCCGAGCGTATCGCCCGTGATCATGAACAGACCCGAGACAAGCTGATCGCCTCGGCGAAGGCGCTCGAGGACAACGATCTCGACGGTGGGGGCCAGGTCTCGGATTCCGGCAGCAAGGAGAGGTTCGCTCCGGGCGGCACGGCGCCCCACGGCCCTGCCGATCCGACGGCGGGCAACGGCCGCGAGACGCCGACAGCCGATGGCGCGCAGTGGGGCAGGCAGCCCACGCCAGGGGATTCCCCGGCGCCGGAGGCGGCCGGTCCGGCGGACCAGGCGACGCCGGGGTCCGGGGTTTCGGCGCCGCCGGGCGCTCCCGGACTGTCCGATCAGGGCACGGCGCCGGTCGGAGTCGTGCCCCATGCGCCCGCCATGCCCCCCGAGACCACCACTACCGTGGCCGATACGCCGGGATCGGACGCCGACGGTTCCGCCGCGGCCGCGTCCGTGCCTGCGCCGGGCGGTTCCGCCGGGCCTGCCGACGATGGGGCAGGTCCGGCCGCGGTCGGTACGCCGCTGCCCGGCCCACTCCCACCGATCGGGACGACGGGCGGCCCGACACCACCCCGGTCGCTGTCGGCCGGACCGCTCGTCTCAGCGGTCGCCGCGGCCGGGCATCGGCTGTCGCGGCCTTCGCTGGTGGTGGGCGACCGAGCCGAACACGATCTGGAACTAGCCCGCACGCTCGTTGCGGCAATCCTTGCCGCAGTGGGTGATTCGTACCCGAGTCTGGGCTGGGGAGTCGCGGTCCTGCGAGCCTCGCAGGGGCCACTGGTACTGGTCACCTCGACCGAGGGCCGCGGATGGCTGCCCCCGGGACTGTTCTTGCCCTCCGAGGTCTTCGTTCCCTGGAGGTGGGATGCGCCGCTCGGCGACCGCGGCCGGGAACTGGTGGCGGAGTTCGAGGGGAATCCGGATCCTGCCCGCATCCTGGCGGCGTTCGGGTTGGTGGCCGGTCGTATCGGGATCGGCAGTCCCAGTGCCTTGGCGTCGTCGGCGGCGGTCGCCGACGGTGTGCGCGCCGCGCTCGGCGACGGGGTCGCGGTCGAGGGAAACGTGCGCGCGGCCGAGTGCACGGTCGATCTTTCCGCACCCGGCGCCGGGCTGTCGGATCGGCTCGAGATGGCGGGCTCGGAGGATTCGCTGCGCCGAGCGGCCGAGGTCTCCGAATCGGACCTGCGAGCGGTCTGCCTGGAGCTGGCACGGGCCGCGGATATGCAGGTCCGCCACGCCGTGACCGCGGTCGGCTCGGAAGCCGGGGCACGTCACGCCCGGCGGCAGCGGGTCCTCGACGCGCTGCAGGCCGACCTCCCCGTTCCGGCGCCCTGGTGGGACGAGATAGCCGCCGGTAGTGCCGGGGCCGGGCCGGAGTCCTTGCGCGACAGGGTGTTCGAGCGCCGTGCCGACGAGATCCTGCTGCTGCTCGGCGCCGGGGAGATCGACCGGCACCGGCTGCGCGAGGTGCTCTACACCTACGGCCAGATCGCCGAGCATCCGCAGCTACCGGCTGCGGCGCAGGCTGTCTCGGCTCCCACGCTGCCGGCAACCGGTGGTGGTGCCATCAGCGTCGGCCCCATCGGCCGCAGCGGAGCGCCTCCGCTCATCGCCGAGTTGTCGAAGGCTACGGCAGGGGCCGAAGGCTCCGCTGAACGGAGGAGAGTCTGATGGTCGAGGTGGACAAGAACAAGGTCGACAAGACCGTCAATGAGATCCACGATATTCATCACCGGACCTGGGACAACGACTATTTCACTACGGACGAGGCCAAGCAGGCGATGGACAAGCTGAAAGGCTTGAATTCCGCCGAATTGGTAGAAGTCCTGGGCAAGCTGAAGTCGGACACCAGGCAGGATATGGTCCGTGCCGACCATGCCGGGGGTGATTGGGACCTCCGGACGGACATGAAATACCAAAAGCTCGCCAATGCGGTATGGTCCGGTGATCCGAAGAGTGAAATAATCACCGAAATGCAAACCGAGGAAGAGAAGGCCGCTACCCCGAAGTTTGCGACCGTTCCGCGCGGTTTCGATTCGGCGGATGAAGGCGACCATCTCTACCGTATCGAGCTGTGGCCTCCCGTGGGAGCCAAGAAGGACGGCCTGCTCGACAAAGCGGTCAGGGATACGCGATTTGCGTGGCAGATGTCGATCGACACCCTGGGTACCGGTAAGCCGCTCGACGAGACCGACCATTCGGGAATATTGGAAAGCTCTCTGATCGACACCGCGGAAGGTGTATCGCAGCTGCGCGAGAACCATTCGGGTCTGACCGATCATCTGAAAAAGCTCCAGGACGAGCGCGCGAAGTGGAAAGGGAAGGTCGACAAGGACGCCTTCGAGGCCAACGACAAGAGCAAGGA
>NZ_JARWQD010000232.1 GCF_029869545.1 Nocardia wallacei
CCGCTTTTTCGGTTCCGTAAAATGGGTGGGGTTCTTTCGTGCCAATGGGGGTTTTTTTGGTTGTTGTGGGGTTTAAAATTTAAAAAAATTTTCCCCAAAAATTCCAACCCCCGGCCCCCCCCCCCCGGGGGGGGGGGCCGACACCACCGAGCAGGGAGACAGCAATGTCCGATACAACGGCGATGGGTGTTGGTCGCCCGTCTGAACTGAGTTGGCGCAAGAGCTCGTTCAGCAACCCGAGCGGAAACTGCGTCGAAGTGGCCACTCTGGCCAACGGTTTGATTGCCGTACGCAACTCGCGCGACCCCGAAGGCGCGGTTCTCGTTTACACTCGCCCCGAGATCGACGCATTTCTCCGGGGCGCGAAGAGTGGGGAGTTCGACGATCTGGCTAGCTGAGCGGTAACATTGGCGTTCGGCGCGGTGCGGTTCGCGACGATACGCGGTCGAGGCCCTCGCTGCTGGTGATCGTCGAGCATCGGAGTAGCACTCATGATCGCAGAGCCCGTCCGTAGCGGCCACGCGTATTCCCTTGTCGCCCACCGCGGTCCGACTGCGCTTCGGATCGCGGTCGGGGGACAACTCCGCAAACTACGAGAAGAAGCCGGAATCACCCGCGAGGGCGCGGGTGAGCACATTCGCGGTTCGCACGCCAAGATCAGCCGGCTCGAACTCGGGCGTACCGGATTCAAGGAACGCGACATTCGAGATCTGCTGACGCTGTACGGCGTCCAGGATCCCGAGCAGCGCGAGATGTTCCTGGATCTGGTTCGCATGGCGAACCAGCCGGGCTGGTGGCACCGGTACAGCGATCTGCTACCGCCCTGGTTCGAGACCTATCTCGGACTCGAGCACGCCGCGAAATCGATCAGAACCTTTGAGGCGCAGCTCGTTCCGGGCCTGTTGCAGACCGAGGAGTACATGCGCGCGATCGTGGCGCTCGGCCACGAGAACTCCGAGACGGCGCGTCGTGTCGAACTGCGCAAGCGTCGGCAGGAGATCCTCGAGCGCCGCGGCGGGCCGACGCTGTGGGCCGTGATCGACGAGGCGGTGCTGCACCGGCCGATCGGCGGTAAAGACGTGCTGCGGGCGCAGCTCGAGCACCTGATCGAGATGTCGGCCCGGCCCAACGTGACGATTCAGGTGCTGACGTACTCCGCGGGTGGGCACGCCGCGGCCGGTAGTTCCTTCACCATGCTCCGCTTCGCCGAACAGGAACTGCCCGACATCGTCTACATGGAACAGCTGACCAGCGCGCTGTATCTGGACCGGCAGCAGGACTTGGAGCTGTACCGGCAGGTCATGGATCGGCTCAGCGTGCAGGCCGAGGCGCCGGCGCGGTCGCGCACGGTATTGAAGGAAGCCGCGGCAGCGCTGGCGTGAGCCGACACCCGAGGCGGTATCGAACGATGAGAGCGACCGTCAGCGAGTGGCCGACGGTCGCCCGGAGTGGATATCGTCTCGGTGGGCCGCACTCGGCCGCCGCCGTATCACTGCCGGATACAGCTGGATGCGATGCGCCAGAAGGCTTCCGGTTGCATCGAGTCGAAATCCCAATCGTTCACCAGGGCGTGCGCGGTGGCGACGATGCGATCGATATCGAAATCGTCACGAGTGGCCGCGCCCGTGGCTTCGACCGCATCGATGACGAAACGTGTCGCGGTTTCCCGCGAGTAGATGTGCTGCTCAGGCCGGTCCCTATCCATAAGTCCGAGCCGACCGAGACCCATTGGCTGGTTCATTCGAGCCCCTGACGCCAGGCCGAGAGGAAACGGGGGCAACTTTCTTTACCTCCGGTTCGCCCAACGGCTTACTGGTAGTCCCCTGTACTGCCTTGCAAAAGGAGTCTAAGTCGGTGTAGCGAGCAGATGCAAGTACATCTGCAACATCGAAGTTGCAGTCGCAGAGTGCTTTTCGGGTGCTGGGTAGTTGCTATTCGTTGCCGATACCCCGGTCGGATTGCCCGGTCGGTCCAAGCGATGAGACCGGTACGGCCGTCACACACGAGCTGGATAGCGGCGATGGCCGTGCCGGAGCGGCCGGAGCCGTCGCAGTGGCGATCTTGCTGTCCGGTTCCAGGTATTTGCGGGCGTGCGAAGCGTGTGTGAATGCGGTCCGAGAAAGTTCGTCTCGGAGTGCGGACGGCGTGCGTAATCGCGCCGATCATGGGCAATCGCGAAGCGGGGGAGCCCGTTTCGACGAAGGAGGAAGCATGCGAACGCTGCGACGGATTCCGCTGCGCCGGGCGCTGACCGCGGGCGCGTCGGTGCTGGTGCTCGGGTCCGGTGCCGCGGGCGTGGCAGGTGCGCAACCTACGGCTACGCCGGTGGACCGGGATTTCCTGATGGCCGCGCACCAGTCCCATATGGCGGAGATCGCCATGGGCGGCCGGGCGACCGCCATGGCCTCGTGCCGGGAGGTGCAGGAGCTGGCGCCGACGCTGGTCGCCGACCACACCCGCCTGGACGGGATGGTGACCGCGGCGGCCGCCCGCAACGGGGTAGCGCTGCCGGTCACCCCGACCGCCGAGCAGGCGCAAACGGTGCTGGACACGGCCCCGAAGACGGGGCGCGACTTCGATATCGCCTGGCTGCAGGCTCAGGAGAAGGGGCATACCGCCGCCCTGCAGAACGCCGAGCGCGAACTGGCCGCGGGGCAGTCCCCGGACGTGCGGGGCGTGGCCGAGCAGTCCGCGCCGCTCATCGAGGAACATCTGGAGGAGGTACGCGAGGCACTGACCGAGTGCTGACCCGCCGCCGATCGCCCGCCCGCCGGTACATCCGGCGGGCGGGCGGTCTGCGGGTGGCGAGCCGCCCGCCGTCCATTCCCCGCGAGTGGTGGTGGGCGGCGAGTCGGTCAGTGGCCGCTGGGGTCGCGCAATCTGCTGCCGTCGCGGGTGCGGATGCGGCGGTGCTCGGCGGCGATGATGGTTCCGCCCACCACGAAGCAGGCGGCGGTGACCAGGGCTCCGAGTACGGTCCAGCCGATGAACCCGTATCCCGCGGCGGTGAGCGTCGCGGCAAGCGTGACCAGGCCGACTCCCACCAGCACCATGCCGGGCCAATTGCGGGCGTCGGCAACGGACTCGCCCGCGCGTGAGCGGCTGGTGCGCCGGGTGTCGGGGGAGTAGCGGCGGCGCCGACCGGCGCCGGGCAGATCGGAGAACGTGGGATCGGGAGTCTCTGAGGTGCCGGACATCAGCGCTGTCCTTCCTGTGTGCTGCAGTGCGGGAACGGTCGACGCCGCCGGTGCGGCGGCAGGGCGCCGTCCGGACGAACCGAACCCTGTTCGGGGCCTACCCGGTGATACTCGGGCTAATCGCGCTCGGCACCGGCTGCCGCGCGCGTGGCCGGGCCCTCGAGCAGCGTGCCGTCGGCGGCGAACCGGGAGCCGTGCAGCGGGCAGTCCCAGGTCTGCTCGGCGTCGTTCCAGGCGAGGATGCCGCCCAGATGCGGGCACACCGCCGAGATGCGGCAGGTGCGGCCGTCGACGGTGCTGACGGCGGTCGGTGACCAGCCGCGGCGCTCGACGCGGCCCCTGCCCTCGGGCGGCGGGTCCGCGCTACCCCGGCGCGGCACGAGGGCACCGGCCCAGCCCGCCGACAGTCGCGCGCCCACCGCGCCGTTGTCGCGCAACAGCGTGGGCAGGGCCGCCAGTTCGCGAGGATTCCACGCGGCGAAGGCGGACGCCCACGGCGGCCGCTTGCCCACGATGTCGGCGACCAGCACATGGGCCGCGGCCACGGCATTGGCCAGGCCCCATTTGGCGTATCCGGTCGCCACCAGAACGCGGTGGTCTCCGGGGCGGATCGGCCCGGCGTAGGGCAGCTGGGCGGTCGGCCGGTAGTCCTGGGCCGACCACTGGTACAGCGGTTCGGCGGTCGGGAACCAGGACCGGGCCCAGGCGGTGAGCTCGTCGGCGTGGGCGCGGGCCGAGCGGGTGCGGCCCACCTCGTGGCCGTTGCCGCCGACCAGGAGCAGATCGCCATGCTCGTCGGGGACGTAGCGCAGCGAGCGCACGGGCGTATCCGCGCTGAGATACATCCCGCGCGGCAGCGGCTCGGCGACCCGGAACGCGGCGGCGTACGAGCGCTGGGCGGAGAGCCGGGCGAAGAAGCCGCCGCGATCGAGAATCGGTGTGCCGGTGGCCAGGACGATGGTGTGCGCGGCCACGTCGCCCTGGTCGGTGTGCAATATCCGATCGCCGCGCGAGCGGGCGCCGTGCACCCTGGTGCCCTCGAAGATCGGCACCTCGCGGGCGTCGAGATCCGCGGCGAGCGCATCGATCACGGCGATCGCGTCGAGCTGGGCCTGGTCGTCCAGCCGCACCGCGCCGTGGTTCGGGAACGGCACCCCGAGGTCGTCGACGAAATAGGTGGGCAGTCCGGCCTTGCGGGTCGCGGACAGTTCGGCCCGGACCAGCTCGGTGTCGTCGGCGGACTGCACGTAGGTGATCGCCGCCTCGCGCTGTACCGGGATGTCGTGCTCGACGCAGTAGCGCAGCAGCCATTGCTGCCCCTCGCGATTGGCGGCCAGGTAGTCGCGCAGCACCGCGATGCCGTGGCGGCGGGCGATCGCGCTCGCGCGGGTGCCCTGCAGCAGGCTGATCTTGCCGGTGGTGTGCCCGGTGGTGACCGCGCCCAGGCGGCGGGCCTCGAGCACCGCCACCTCCACGCCCTGTTCGGCCAGCAGGAGCGCCGTGGTCAGGCCGGTCAGCCCGCCGCCGACCACGACCACGTCGTAGCGGTGACCAGGGGGGAGCGGGGAATGGACGGGGGGACGGGGATTGTGCAGCCAGATCGAGGTCATGCGTCCGGATAGCCGTGGTTCCGGGGTCGAAACGTCGGCGCGGGGCACCGCACCGATTGCCGATTGAGTGCTTGCGCGGTGGGTACGCGACCAATGTCCACGTCGGACGACAGTGAAGGGACGACATTGTGGCTGCGACCGGCGATCCGGCCACCGGCGGCCGGACGTGGAACTGGCGGGCGCGCCACGAGACCGAGACGCAGCGGCTCGATCGGCAGTGGGCCGTCCTGATCCAGGAGACCCGCGTCGTGCAGACCGGTGTGCAACTGCTGACGGGACTGCTGCTGACCGTGCCGTTCCAGCAGCGGTTCGAGGAGCTGTCGACGCCGATGCGGTGGTTGTACCTGGCGACGGTGACCGCGTCGGTCGCCGCGACGGTGTTCCTGGTGGCGCCGGTGTCGGCGCACCGGGTGCTGTTCCGGCGGCATCGGCTGGCGCGGGCCGTGGCCGATGCGCATCGGTTCGCGATCGCCGGGCTCGCCCTGCTCGGCATCGCCCTGACCGGGGTGATGGTGCTGATCTTCGGGTTCGTGGCCGGGCCGGTTCCGGCCGCGGTGGCGGGGACGGCCTGCGCGGTGCTGTTCGTCGCCGTCTGGGTGGTGCAGCCGTGGCGGCAGCGCCGCGAATCCGGCCCCCCTGACGAATGATGGTATGAATCACACTGGCGCACAGTGTGTTTCGAGTGGACGCGCCCGGGTAGCACCCGAATGCCCATGATGAACGACATTCTGGAGGTGAATGTCATGACCGAGCACGACAAGAGTGGCGTCCGAGAGGGCATCGAGGGCGTTGTCGAAGGCGCCAAGGGCAAGGCGAAGGAAACCGCCGGCGCGGTTTTCGACAACGACTCGCTGCGCGAGGAGGGCCGCGCCCAGCAGGAGCGGGCGGAGTCCGAGCGCGAGGCCGCCAAGCGGGAGGCCCAGGCCGAGAAGGAACGGACCAAGGCCGACGCCGACGAGGAGCGCCAGCGCGCGCACCAGCGCGACCGCTGACCCGCCGACACCCGCGAATATTCGGTTGCCCGGCAGCGATGCCGGGCAACCGGTCTGTTCGATGCCTGTGCTGGGACGTGTGAGTGGTCGCGCCGGGGGTATCGCCTGAGCAGGTCCGTTGTCCCGGACGCGAGGTGCGCACCGCGCACGACCGGCGGCACGGCCGCCCGGACCGATATCCGCGGAGGGAGTGGGATCCGTGACGCCTGCCGGAGATCTGGAACTCGTCGACGCGTGGTGGCGGGCGGCGAACTATCTGTCGGTCGGTCAGCTGTACCTGCTGGACAATCCGCTGCTCACCGAGCCGCTGCGCACCGACCACCTCAAGGGCAGACTGCTCGGGCACTGGGGCACCGTGCCGGGCCTGACCCTGACCTACGCGCACCTGAACCGCCTGATCGCGCGCGACGGCCACTCGATGCTGTTCGTGGCCGGTCCCGGGCACGGCGCGGCGGGCCTGAACGCCGCGGCGTGGCTGGAGGGCAGCTTCGGCGAACGGCATCCCGGCGCGCAGCGCGATCTCGCCGGGATGCGAGAGTTGTTCCGGCAGTTCTCCTTTCCCGGCGGCGGGCCCAGCCACGCCTCGCCGCACCTGCCCGGCTCCATTCACGAGGGCGGCGAGCTGGGCTATTCCCTCGCGCACGCCACGGGTGCGGCGCTGGACAATCCCGAGCTGACGGTGGCGTGCGTGATCGGCGACGGCGAGGCCGAGACCGGGCCGCTGGCGGCGAGCTGGCACGCCCCGGCGTTCCTGCACCCCACCCAGGACGGCGCGGTGCTGCCGATCCTGCATCTGAACGGGTACAAGATCGCCAATCCGACGGTGCCGGGCCGGATGCGGCGCGAGGATCTGATCGCCCTGCTGCGCGCGCACGGCTGGGCGCCCGTCGTGGTGGCGGGCGACCATCCGGCCAAGGTGCACGAGCAGTACGCCGCGGCGCTGGAGGGCGCCTTCGACCGCATCGCCGAGGGGCGGGCCGGGGGCCGCGCCGCGCGGGCCCGTATAAACCGGGGGCGCCCCGAGCGCAGGTCCAGGCCCCGCCCGGGGGGCCGCGG
>NZ_JARWQD010000233.1 GCF_029869545.1 Nocardia wallacei
CCCCCCCCCCCCCCCCCCCCGCCCCCCCCCCCCTGGGGGGCCCCCCCCCCCCTCCCGGGGCCCCCCCGGGGGGGGGGAAACACGCAGGGCGTGCGGGAATACGATCGGCGGCAAGTTGGCTTGGGGCGGATGGCGGTTCGGGGCTACAGATGCATCCAGTGGGGCCAGACCTGTGACCACGGCTTGCGCTGGCCCGTGCACTTCCAGATCGTGACGTTCTGGGTGTTGCCGGGGAAGCCGAGGCGGGTGTCGACCTTGCCGACGGGCTCGACGTGGTCGAACTGGGTGCGCAGGACCGTCTCGTAGCCGCCGACGGCGAGCACCACCTCGGCGTCGTCGGGCGGTGCGCCGAAGTAGCCGAAGCCGCGGCTGGGGCTGTAGATCGGCGGGAGGTGGTCGCGGCCGAGTTGGTCGAGAGCGCTTGCCTGCCAATAGGTATCGGTGACGAGGACGGTGCGCTCCCGCTGCCACGGCGGGAGCGCGTCGTACACGGCGGTCACCGCGTCGTCGAGTTCGGGCCAGCCGAAGCGGCCGTAGACGCCGATCGCCAGCGCCGCCTCGGCGTCGTCGCGCGGCGGCGCGACCTGTTCGGCCGGACGCCACGACGTGGAGTCCAGGGTCACCGCCGCCGCCCAGGCCGCCAGCGCGACCACCACCGCGCCGCCGACGTATCGCCACCGCGGCGACCAGCGGCGGAGCACCGTCACCGCACCCACGGCACCGGCCGCGATCACCACCGCGTACATGCCCGCCGGATAGTAGATCCGGCCGCCGGTGACCATGAACACCAGGTACAGCACCAGGAGCGCGGCACCGAGAAAACGGAAGTCCCGCAACGATTTCCAGCGCAACAGCACCCACAGCCCGAACACCAGCAGCGGGGCCCCGAGCAGCCCCGCCACCATCACCGACATGGGCACGAACATCAGTTTGCCGCCCAGCACATCCTGTTCACCCGCGATCTCGGTGCCCATCGCGAGTTGCGGCCAGTCGTGGCGGGCCTGCCAGAGCAGTTCGGGAATGGCCGATACGACCACGACGGCGCCGCCCAGCCACAGCAGCGGCCGCCGCACCAGCTCCCGCGGCCCGAACGCCAGGCTGGTGGCGGCCACCGCGAGCCAGAAGAACGGGATCAGCCACTTCACCTGGAGGTCCACGACGGTCACCAGGGAGGCCGCGAGTAACAGCACGTCGCGGCGGGTCCGCACCCAGCGCACCAGCAGCCACGTGATGATCACCCACAGCGCGGTGTCCACCGCGTTCGTGGTCAGCATCGCGCCCTGCAGCAACAGGAACGGCGACGACGCGTACCCCACGGCCGCCAGCGTCTGCGCCGCCCGCCCGCCGCCGAATTCCCGGGCGAGCATGGCGCACAACACGATTGCGGCCACTGTCAGCAGGACCGCGGGCAGCCGGAGCACCAGATACGACCCGGGCGCCAGGATGTCCATGAACCGGGCCACCAGCGGCAGCACCGGCCCCTGGTCCGCATAGCCCCACGCCGGTCGGCGCCCCGCCGCCAGGAAATACAGCTCGTCCCCGAAGTACCCGTATCGCGAGGCCGAGAACACCAGCACCACCGCCGACACCACCGCGACCGCGGTCACGGACGCCACCGCCACGGGCGGCCGCTCGGCGCACCCGCCATCGGTCGAACGATCCACCAGGTCGGTCACCGGCGCCTCCACGAGTCTGATCAGCGGACCCGCCGAATCTATCGGCCGCCCACCCACCCCCGCCCCATCCCGCGGGCGAGTCGCCACGGGATCCCGGCCACAAGCGTGCCGGGAATAAATAGCCCTCGCGTCCCGGAATATATGGCTCTCTCGCCCCGGGAATAGTTGGCTCTCCCGTCCCGGGAATAGTTGGCTCTCCCGTCCCCGGAATGTGTGGCTCTCGCGTGCCGGGAACTCGCGGCCCTCGTGCCCCGGAATCGGCGGCCTTCGCGTCCTGGGAATCTCGTGGCCCTCGCCCCGGAACCGGCGGCCTTCGCGTGCTGGGAATGTCGTGGCCCTCGCCCCGGAACCGGTGACCTTCCCGTGCTGGGAATGTCGTGGCCCGCGCGACCCCGGAACCTGTGGCCTTCCCGTCCCGGGTGGGGCTGGGGGTTGCCGTAGTCGGCGGGAGTTCGGTGTGGCCGATACGGTGGGTGCGAGGTCGATGGTGGAGAGGGAGAGAGGGTTGTTGGGGAGTCTGGTTCGGTGGTCGATGGGCGTGGTGGTGGTCGCGGGGCTGGTGGCGGTTCCGGGGGCGCGGTCGGTGCCGGGATGGGATCGGGCGGACTGGTTCACGCGGCAGCGGATCGACTGGCAGGCATGCCACAGTGAGAGTCTGGATGCCGCCGGGGCCGAGTGTGCGGCCGTTCCGGTTCCGCTCGATTACGCGAATCCGTTGGGGCGCACCATCACTGTCGCGATATCCCGGGTGCCCGCGACGGATCCCCAGCAGCGGCGGGGCGTGCTGTTCTCCAATCCCGGCGGGCCCGGCGCCGCGGGCCGCGACAGCCTGGAACTGCTCGGCGATGTGCTCGACCCACAGGTGCGGGCGCAGTACGACCTGATCGGAATGGACCCGCGCGGCGTGGGGAAATCCGAGGGCGCGCGCGAATGCGGCTGGGCCGCGGGCGAAATGGTGCATTCGGCGGGCGTCGACCTCGACGGCTTCCTGTCCGACACCGGCCGCGCCGCGACGATGGCCCGCGACTGCGTCACCGCCGATCCCGAGGCCGCCCGGCGGCTCACCACCCGCAATACGGCCCGCGATATGGACGTGGTGCGGGCGGCCCTGGGCGAGCCGCGGATCAGCTACTTCGGCGTCTCCTACGGCACCTACCTCGGCGCGGTGTACACCCAGATGTTCCCGCAGCACAGCGACCGCATGGTGTTCGACAGCGCGATCGATCCGGACCGCTATTGGGAAGGGCTGGTACAGGATTGGGGCCCGGCCGACGAGGCGGCACTCGACGACTGGGCCGCCTGGGCGGCCACCCGCGACGACACCTACCACTTCGGCGGCACCGCGGAACAGGTGCGGGCGACCGTCGAGGATCTCATCGCCGCCGCCGCGCGGGAGCCGATCGTGCTCGACGGCTTCCGGATCGACGACCACTGGCTACCGTTCCTGCTGCACAACCTGCTCAACAGCTTCCGCTCGAATCAGGCTCTGGCCGACAGCATTCGGGAGATCGCCGACGCGGCGGGCGGCCCGCCGACCACCGCGCGCACGCCGCGACTGCAGGCGCTGCTCGAGGCGCTGCGCGACGAGGAGAATTCCGAGCTGGCCTACATCGCCTGCGGTGACGCCGCCGCGCCGGAGGATCCGGCGTGGTACTGGACCAACATCGAGGCGTCCCGGGCGTCACAGCCGGTGTTCGGGGCGATGGCCGACAATATTCAGCCGTGCGCCTTCTGGCCCCGCCCGGCCGAGCCCGCGACCGTGGTCCGCAATGCCGTGCCCGCGCTCATCCTGGCCGCGACCGGCGATCCCCGCACCCCCTACGCCCACGGCGTCCGCCTGCACGAGCACCTGACCGCCTCCCGCCTGGCGACGCTGCAGGACGTCCGCATCCACATGACCTTCCGCCCGGACCTCAGCACCTGCATCAACGACACCATCAACGGCTATCTCGCGACCGGAGCCCTCCCTGCCACCGACATCACCTGTCACCCCGACCGACCGCAATAGGACTGGGCGCGACGGTCAGGCGGGACGCCATTCGACGTAGAACTCCGCGCCGATGGCGCTCAATGCCTGCCGCACACCCGGCGGCGCCCAGCTCACCCTCGGATCGTGGCGCACCACCGGATCGCGCCCGGTGACGGTGTGCCCGTTGGTTTCCAGCTCGAACTCGCCCGCGGCGAGAATATTCTTCAGCCAGTCGACATCGCGGCCGTAGGTGAGCGCGACCCGAAAGACCCCGTCCTGGGAGAACAGGGTGATCGGCGTCCGATAGACCCGGCCCGACTTGCGGCCGGTGTGCACGATGATTCCCAGCCCGGGTGCGCGCCCGGCGACCAGGCCCGCGACCCGGTTGGTGACCCGTCGGTTGAACTTCGCCAGCGCCTGCGGCAACGGCATGAGCTTCCCCTCTCGGATGTGCTGCGCTGCACAGGCTACGCCTGCATCGGTGGGTCCGCTCCGCACGCGCGTCACGGTGACCACTCCCGGAACCGCACCCGCTGCCCGGGGCGGACCTGGGCCAGCACATCCACGTCGGCGTCGATCACCGTCGCGACCACGGGGTAGCCGCCCGTGATCGGGTGATCGGCGAGGAACACCACGGGCTGACCCGACGGCGGCACCTGGATCGCGCCCAGCGGCATGCCCTCGGTCGGCAGTTCCGCATCGTTGCGGCGCGTCAGTGCCGGGCCGTCCGCCCGGTCCAGGCGCACGCCGACGCGGTCGGTATCGGTGGAGACCTGCCAGTATCCGGTGAACAGATCCGCCGGTCCCGCGAACCAGTCGTCGCGCGGGCCGAGCCGCGCGCGCACGGTCACCGTGCCGGAATCCATCGGCGCCACGGGCGCGACCTCCACCGACGGCCACGACCGCGGCGCACGCCCCAGCGGCAGTTCGTCTCCGGCCCGCAGCGGTTCGGGCCCGAGCCCGGCCAGCGTGTCGCGGCTGCGCGAGCCGAGCACCGGGTCCACGTCGAGGCCGCCCCGCACCGCCACGTAGCAGCGCAGCCCCGACTCGGCGATGCCCAGCTCCAGTCGCTGCCCCGCGGCGAGGAACAGCACCGACGCCGTCGCCTCGGGACGGCCGTCGACGCTCATCGGCGCGGGGGCACCGGTGACCGCGACCACCGCGGGCTCCGCGAATTCCAGGCGCAGCCCGCCCAGCACGCATTCGATCGCCGCCGCCGATTCCGGATTGCCGACCAGCCGATTGGCCAGCGTGAACGAGCGCCGATCGGCGGCGCCGGATACGCCGACCCCGGCATGGAACCAGCCGGGGCGACCGAGATCCTGGATCGTGCTCAGCAATCCGGGTGCGACGACACGCACGACACTCATGCGTCCCCCGCTCTGACGAACCGCACTCGGGCACCGGGCCGCAGCAACGCGGGCTCCGGGCGTTCCAGGTCCCACATCCGCAGCTCCGTCGTGCCGATGATGCGCCAGCCACCGGGCGTACTGCGCGGATAGACCGCGCTGTAGCCACCCGCGAGCGCCACGGCCCCGGCGGGCACGACCGTGCGCGACTGCGGCCGCCGCGGAACCGACAGCCCCGCGCCGGGGGCCGGGCGGTAGCCGCAGCCCCGCGCGGCACCGCAACCCGCAACTACACCCCGACGACCTGCCCGCGATCATGACAGCGGTCGCCGACCTCGCCGCCGGCAAGCCCACCACCATCACAATGCGGATCCGGTTCGCCGACCAGAACCACTGGACGAGG
>NZ_JARWQD010000234.1 GCF_029869545.1 Nocardia wallacei
CACCACCGTTTTCTACACTAGCGGGGTTTGGTCGGCTGGGTCAGTTGTGTTTAAGTGTCTGGGGCCTCAGGGGTGCGTCGGTGGCGGGGGCGATGGCGATCGCGCCGGCGGCGGCCGCCGCCAGGGATAGGACTCCGATCCTCATGGTCCGGGTCGCCGCGTCCCGTCCGGATCTCCGACAGGTGGTGGTGCGCACAGCCGTTTCGTCCTCTCCATCCTCATTTCGCACGCAGACACGCGAGCAGGAAGATATGTGGTGCCCCAACCCGGCATCCATTACTACATCTCACGCCGTCGGGCGCCAATTGCCTTCTGCCAGTTATGAAGATCAACGAACCGGTGTGCGACGTGTCACCCGCCCGCCGCCGCACCGCCGCCGCGTGGCGTCTGTGCCGTTCGCATCGGCGAGTCGGGTGTGTCGGCAGCGGGCGGGGTTGAAAATCGCACCAATACCCCAGCAAACGTCATTGTGATGCATATCACTTCGCACTGGCGGATCGTGGACATGCCGAGACGATGTCGAACGTGATTCCGGCGCGCGGTCCGGTGGCGATGTTGTGCGGCACTGCCAGCGGAATTCGGCCGCGTGCGTATCTCGGCGGCAGCGCCAGCTCCACCCGGGTGAGCATCGTCGCCAGTGTCACGCGCAGCTCGTAATCCGCCAGTGCCGCGCCCGCGCACCGGCGGTGGCCGCCGCCGTAGGGGGCGAATTCGAAGGGCCCGAAGCGACGCTCGAGGAAGCGCTCGGGACGGAATGCCTCCGGATCCGGCCAGACGGCGGGGTCGGAATGCAACAGCGGCAGGGCGATCCCCACGGTGTCGCCGGCGGCCAGCTCAACCCCCGACAGCGTGAACGGGCCGGTCAGCCGCCGCACCACGATCGGCACCGGGGGATGCAGGCGCAGCGTTTCCTGGCACACCGCGTCCAGGTAGGGCAGTCGCGCCGCCTCGTCGGGGGCCGACCGGTCACCGGCCTCGTCCAGTTCGGCCCGCAGCCGCCGCAGCACCCGCGGATTCCGGTGCAGCCGGAACAGCGCCCACACCAGGCTGGTGGCGGTGGTCTCGTGCCCGGCGACCAGCAGCGTGCGCAGCTGATCGACCAGATCCTCGGCGGCGGGCGCGGGGCGGGCAGCCAGCAGCATGCCCAGAATGTCGGGCCCCGTCTCGCGGTCATCGCCGCGGCGCGCGATGTCGGTCGCGATCAGCGCGTCGAGCCGGTCGCGCGCGGCGCGGAATCGGTCCCACGGCGCGAGCCCGAAGGCACTGTGCCGCAAGGCCGGAACGAGCATCAGCGGTCCGGTGTACGCGTTCAGGAACGCCACCACGGCGTCGGTGTATTCGGCGCGGCGCACGGGGTCGTCCACGCCGAACACCGCGGCCAGGATCACCCGCAGCGTGATCGCGCGGGCCGCGGCCCCCGCGGCGGCCCCGGCCCCCGGCCGCCCCCCCCGGCCGGGGGCCCCGCCCCGGAAATAGGACCACCGCGGATAGCGCAATAACGGGGGCTGACCGGGGCTTTGGGGGCCCAGG
>NZ_JARWQD010000235.1 GCF_029869545.1 Nocardia wallacei
CCCCTATGCCCCGGCCACACACCCCTATGCCCCGGCCACACACCCCTATGCCCCGGCCGATGCAATCGGCCGGGGCTCAGGAATTCGCCTCCCCTACACCAGCTTTGCGAAGAACCCGCGGATATCCGCGGCCAGCACCTCGGGCACCTCGTAGGCGGCCCAGTGGCCGCCCTCGGCGTACTCGTTCCACTGCACGATATTCGCGTGGTCGCGCTCGGCGAACTTGCGCGGCGGCTTGAAGTCGTACCCGAACGACGCCAGCCCGATCGGCACGGTGGTCGGCTCCGTGGCGTGCTCGCCGTGCTTGTTCTCGAAGTAGAACCGGGCCGAGGACGCCGAGGTGTTGGTGAACCAGTAGATCGCGACGTTGGTGAGGATGTCGTCGGGATCCAGCGAACCCAGCAGCTGCCCGCTCCAGGCCAGCTGCCCGGCCGGTGAATCCGACAGGCCCTGCGCGATCGTCTGCGGCTGCGCGCGCTGGGTGAAGTCGTGGATGGAGTGCTCCAGGAACTTCTGGCCGAACTGCACACCCATCAGCTCCTGCTCGCTGAGGCCGTCCATCTCGCCCGGCTCCCCCTTCGGGAAGGAGAAGATCTGGTTGACGTGCACACCGATCACGTGTTCCGGTGCGAGCCTGCCCATTTCGGGCGAGACGATCGCGCCGCCGTCGTTGCCGTGCACGCCGTAGCGCTCGTACCCCAGCCGCCGCATCAGCTCGACATACGCGGCGGCCATCCGCTCCGGCGTCCAGCCGATGTCGCGGGTCGGACCGGAGAACGCGAAGCCCGGATACGACGGGATCACCAGGTGGAACTCGTCGGTCAGCCGCTCGACCAGGCCCAGGTACTCCACGAACGAGCTCGGCCACCCGTGGGTCAGCATCAGCGGCGTCGCGTCGGGATTCGCCGAGCGCACGTGCACGAAATGGATGGTCTGGCCGTCGATCTCGGTGACGAAGTGCGGATAGGCGTTCAGCTTCTCCTCCACTGCGCGCCAATCGAATTCGTCGCGCCACCGCTCGATCAGCGGCCGCACGAACGCGCCCGGCACGCCGTACTCCCAGCCCTGCGGGACCGGGATGCCGACATCCACCTTGCCCGCGAAGCGCTCGGCGGGCAGCTCGGCGGCGAACCGGGTGTGCGCGAGGCGGTAGTTCAGGTCGTCGAGGTCGGCCTGCGGGATCTCGATGCGGAAGGGGTGGATGTCGGACATTGGGAATCTCCTTGCTCTGCGAAGCGATGCGCTTCGCTTCGTTCTGACAACACTCTAACAGAATAGAGCATTCCGTTCCAATTCTTTCCGAGAATCGATCTCCCGCGACCCCGCAACGATCCGAGGCGCGACGGACGCTCGCGCTGTCGGACCGGCGCAGTACCCTGCCAGGGTGCCCGAACTGCCGCCCGTTCCGACCCTGCTGTCGACCGCCGTCGAGGCTCTCGGAGGTACGGCCCGCAAGGGCCAGCAGACCATGGCGGCCGCGGTCGCACACTCCATCGACACCAAGGAACACCTGGCCGTGCAGGCCGGAACGGGTACCGGCAAGTCGCTGGCCTACCTGGTGCCGAGCCTGCGGCACGCGGTCCAGACCGGCCGCACGGTGGTGGTGTCGACGGCGACCATCGCGCTGCAGCGCCAGCTGGTGGACCGCGACCTCCCGCGCCTGGCCGAGGCGCTGAGCAAGCCGCTGGGCCGCCGGGCGCAGTTCGCGATCCTCAAGGGCCGCAACAACTATCTGTGCCTGAACAAGATCAACAGTGCGATCCCCGACGAGCCCGCCGACGCGGAGCTGTTCGACGCGTTCGCGGTGTCCCGGCTCGGCCGCGAGGTGCAGCGGCTCAACGACTGGGCGTCCGATACCGAGACCGGCGACCGCGACGAGCTGACCCCGGGCGTGAGCGACCGGGCCTGGCGGCAGGTCAGCGTGTCCTCGCGGGAATGCCTGGGCAAGTCTCGCTGCCCCTTCGGCCAGGACTGCTTCGCCGAGCGCGCCCGCAGCGAATCCGGGCAGGCCGATGTCGTGGTCACCAACCACGCGCTGCTGGCCATCGATGCCATCAGCGGCATCCAGGTCCTTCCCGAACACGATGTCGTCGTCATCGACGAGGCCCACGAGCTGGTGGACCGCGTCACCGGCGTGGCCACCGCCGAACTGTCCACCGCCGCCATCAGCGCCGCGGCCAAGCGCTGCGCCAAGCTGATCGACGAGCAGGAGGTCGACAGGCTCGAGGGCGCCGCGGAGGCATGGCACGATCTGCTCGAGGAGGTGCCGACGGGCCGCTGGGACGAGCTGCCCGCGGGCGTATCCGGGGTCCTGGCGCTGATCCGGGACACGGCCTGGAACTGCCGCACCGCCCTGGCGCCGCCGGGTTCGTCCGCCCCGCAGGGCGATCCGGAGGCCGCCGCGGTGCGCAATCAGGCGGTGGCCGCGGTCGAGGAGATCCACGACACGGCCGTGCGCGCGCTGACCACCTTCGAGGAGAGCGACCCGGCCGCCCGGCGCGATGTGATCTGGCTGGCCGCCGACGAGGTCCGCGGCGTCGCCCGCCGCACCCTGCACATGGCGCCGCTGTCGGTCGGCGGGCTGCTGCGCAGCCGCCTGTTCGGCACCGCCACCGTCGTGCTGACCTCGGCCACGCTGCAGGTGGGTGGCTCGTTCGACGGTCTCGCCGTCACCTGGGGCCTGCCGCCGCAGTCGGCCAATCGCGTGGACGCCGCGCTCGCCAACGGCGCCGAGGCGCCCGCCGACGCCGATACGGTGCGCTGGAATTCGCTGGACGTGGGTTCCCCGTTCGATCACGCGAAATCCGGAATCCTCTACGTGGCCAAGCATCTTCCGGCCCCGGGCCGCGACGGGCTGCCGCCGTCCTACCTCGACGAGATCGAGCGGCTGATCCGTGCCGCGGGCGGCCGCACGCTGGGGCTGTTCTCCTCGATGCGCGCCGCCAAGGCCGCCACCGAGATCCTGCGCCAGCGCCTGGACACCCCGGTGCTGTGCCAGGGCGACGACGCCACGGGCGCCCTGGTCCGCGCATTCGCCGAGGATCCGCAGACCTCGCTGTTCGGCACGCTGTCGCTGTGGCAGGGCGTCGACGTGCCGGGCCCGTCACTGAGCCTGGTGATACTCGACCGCATCCCGTTCCCCCGCCCGGACGACCCGCTGCTGGTCGCGCGGCAGCGGGCGGTCGAATCGCGCGGCGGCAACGGATTCATGGCGATCGCGGCCAACCACGCGGCGCTGCTGCTGGCCCAGGGCACGGGCCGCCTGCTGCGCAGCACCGACGACCGCGGCGTGGTGGCGATCCTGGATTCGCGCCTGGCCACCGCCCGCTACGGCGCCTACCTTCGAGCCTCGCTGCCGCCGTACTGGGAGACCGCCGATCCGGA
Organism: Nocardia wallacei; assembly: GCF_029869545.1. Lineage (GTDB taxonomy): Bacteria > Actinomycetota > Actinomycetes > Mycobacteriales > Mycobacteriaceae > Nocardia > Nocardia wallacei_A. The sequence goes on from NZ_JARWQD010000235.1 coordinate 3,385, forward strand.
GGTGGTGACCAAGGCGCTGCAGCGCCTCACCGGGACGGCTCCCGCCGGGGCGGCGAAATAAACCTCGCGCCGCTGTGAAATAACTCTCACCCGTTGGACCACACTTCTGGACGGAAGTAAGTTGGGCGGCGATACTCCGATGACCCCCAATTCCCCATCGGATGTATCTGATGCCCCCGCGCCAAGCCCTGCACGCGGTGCGGGGGCACCAAAATCTTCGCCACGCGGCGCTCGGAATCCGCGCCGCCCGGCTCGATTACTCAGATGTTCAGAGCGTCCATTTGAGGATCAGGGTGAGCACACCGGCGACGACCGCCAGCGCCACCGCCGCCGAACCCCAGACGATCCCGTGCCGCTCCCACGGACGGTTGTAATCCAGCGAGTACCGGCCGGGCCCGGTGAACGCGAGCGCGGCGGCGGCCACGGCGAACAGCAGCGGCATCTCCCAGCCCGGTCCCGCGGCACCGCCGAACAGCCCGCTGGCCCACGTCGCGTTGATCGCATTGATCATGGTGCCGAGCGCGATGGCCGCCGCGAGCGGCGTCAGCAGGCCCAGCAGCAGCAGGAGTCCGCCGACGAGTTCGCTGAGTCCGGCCAGGGTGCCGAAGAGATCGCCGGGGTTGTACCCCATCTGGTCGAACATGGTGTTGTTCGCGTCCAGTCCCGGTCCGTTGAACCAGCCGAACAGTTTCTGCGCCCCGTGGGCAGCCAATAGGCCACCGAAGAACACCCGCAGAACCAGCAGGCCGATATCGCCGGTGCTGACCCCGGCGGCGCGCTGCCCCAGGTCGGAAGAGGTGGTGCTGGCGGTCATGATTGTCTCCATGTCCTCATCAACTAGTTAGTTGTCGCAAACAAACCGGACCATGGTCCGGTTTGTTCACGGGGACACAACCCTAATCGGTTCAATCGTTATTCCGCGACCTCGATTGTTTCTGCCGAGAACTATTCCGCCAGGAAGAAGAAGTATCCGAGGAACACCGCCATCAGCACCCACATCACCCAGTGGACCTCGCGGAACCGCCCGCGGGCCACCATCACCACGGGGTAGAACAGCAAACCCATGGCGATACCGTTGGCAATCGAATAGGTCAACGGCATCATGATCACGGTCAGGAATGCCGGGATCGCGTATTCCAGCTTGCCCCAATCGATTTCACCCAGTGCCCGGGCCATCAGCACACCGACGACGATGAGCGCGGGCGCCGTCACCGAGGGGGCACCGGCGACGACGGCGAACAGCGGGAAGAAGAACATCGCGATGAGGAACCAGCCCGCCGTCGCGACCGCGGTCAATCCGGTGCGCCCGCCCGCGCTGACACCGGCGGTCGATTCGACATACGCGGTGGTGGTCGAGGTGCCGATGACGGCCCCCGCGGTGGTGCCGACCGAATCGGCGGCCAGCGCCTGTGCCGCGCGCGGCAGCTTGCCGTCCGGACCGAGCAGTCCGGCCTGGTTGGCGATGCCGATCAGCGTGCCGGATGCGTCGAAGAAGTCGACGAACAGCATGGTGAGCACGACGATGATCATCTGGCCGGTGAAGGCGTCGGGCAGGTGGATGATCGCCTGCCCGAAGGTCTGATCCAGCCCGTGCGGCATGGCCACCACCGAATCCGGCAGGTCGACCAGCCCGCTGACGATTCCCACCACGGTGGTGGCGAGGATGCCGTACAGCACCGCCCCGTGCCAGCGCAGCACCATGAAGATCACCGTCACCAGCAGCCCGAACAGCGCCAGCAGCGTGGTGCCCTTGGTGAAGTCGCCCAGATGCACCAGCGTGGCCTCGCTCGCGGTCACGACACCGGCGTTCTTCAGCCCGAGGAATGCCACGAACATGCCGATACCGGCGCCGACCGCCAGCTTCATCTGCATCGGGATGGCGTCGATGATCTTCTCGCGGACCTTGGTGACGGCCAGCACGAAGAAGATGACACCGGACAGGAATGTGCCCGACAACGCCTCCTGCCAGGGGATACCCATTTCGAGCACCACCGTGTAGGCGAAGAAGGCGTTGAGCCCCATACCCGGCGCCAGCGCGACGGGGTAGCGCGCCCACAATCCCATGACCAGCGTGCCGAACACCGCCGCGACCGCGGTGGCGGTGAACACCGCCTGGGTCGGGATGCCGAGCGGGCCGAGCTGTCCCTGATCGCCGAGGATCGACGGATTCACCGCCAGTACATAGGACATCGCGAGAAACGTGACGGTGCCGGCCATGATCTCGCGCTTGTAGGTCGACCCGAGGCTGGTGACCCCGAAATAGGAATCCAGTCGACCCCTCGGTCGCGGCTGCACGTCAGTACTCATGTGTTGTCTCCACCCTCGGCCCGGAACGACAAATGCTATATCCGACACTGGGCATCCGCCGTCCTTGCGTGGTGACGCAAGCCGCCGTCTCCGAGCCCGACGCGGATACCCGGTGGGCACCGTATATCCCGCGACACGCCCGGCGCCATCCGGACTCGGCGAACCGGCGGCAATCAGCTCCAGCATTGCGCCCCCGGGACAGCAAGTCCCATGCAACCGCCAGGCAATTTAACTGAGAATTCGCCTCCAATATGGGACTCCTTGACCTGGAGTGTGGCGGCCGTTACAAATGCGTTATCCGCCGAACCGAGCTTTCGAACCGGCCGAGCGAGAAGTGCAAGCTGTTGGTTACCGATGTCGTCGAAACGGCCGTCGATCTGGCGGTCGCTCGCAAAGCACTGTGGGATCTCCTGCTCGATCCCGAGACCTATCCCCGGATGTTCCCCGGCATCGGCGCGTGCGAACAACTCGATTCCGACGGCGGCGGACCGGTGCTGCGCATGCGGCTCGGCGGCACCGACGACGAGATCCACCTCATCGACGTGCACCTGATCCCAGGGAAGGCGCCCGAATTCCTGGAGCTGCAGTGCCCCGGGCGGGGCAGCTTCGCCGTGGTGCGGCTGCGCGGCGACGACGAGCAGACCCGGGTCAACGTCACGTATTTCGCACCCGCGCGCGTCCATCCGCTCGTGGCGACGCTGTCGAACGCGGCGGTGATCGACTGGACCGACGCCGCACTGGATCGCCTGGCGGACCTGGTGAACGGCTCCCCGACCTCGGTCGTGGTCAACGGCGAGGATTCGCCGATGCGGCTGCAGGCCGGTGTCGCCCGGCAGATGGTGTCGACCGGTGTGGTGCGCAGCTACCGGCCCGATCGCGGGCTCAAACAGCTGGGCCGCCTGGCGAAATGGGGCTTCACGCTGGCGGGCGGTTACGCGGCCGCGGCCGCCTACGCTCCCCGCCGCCCGGCCGTGATCGACGACCGGGGCATGTGCACCTTCGCCGAGATCCACGACCGCTCACACGCATTGGCGGCCGCCCTGGCCGGGCTCGACATCCGCGCCGGGGACGCGATCGGCCTGCTGGCGCGCAATCACATCGAGATGGTCGAGATCATGGTCGCCGCAGGCAAACTCGGCGTCGACGTGCTGCTGTTCAATACCGGCCTGGCCGCCGGGCGGATCGCCGAGATCGCCGAAAGACACCAGCTCGCAGCGATATTCGCGGATCCGGAGCTGGAGGATCTGATCCGCTACGTGCCGCCGGAGATTCCGCGCTTCACCGCGTCGGGCACACCGCCCGAGCCCGGGCGCGCGACCGTGGCCGACCTGATCGCCTCGGGCGGCGGCCGTTTCGGCAAGCCCGCACGGCCGGGCCGGTTGATCGTGCTGACGTCCGGGACCAGTGGCACGCCCAAGGGGGCCCGCCGTCCGCACCCCAAGGGGTTCGGTACGGTCGCGGCGCTGCTGTCGCGAATTCCGTTGCAGATGAACGAGACCATGCTGATCCCGTCGCCGCTGTTCCACACCTGGGGTCTGGCGGCGCTGCAGATCAGCACCCCGATCCGGGCGACGGTGGTGCTGACCGAACGCTTCGACGCCGAGGACTGCCTGCGGCTGATCGCCGAGCATCGGGTCACCTCGCTGATCGTGGTGCCGATCATGGTGAACCGGATCCTGGACCTGCCCGAGGAGGTGCGCGCCCGCTACGACACCTCCAGCCTGCGGGTGGTGGCCAGCTGCGGCGCACCGCTGGCCGGGGCGGCGGTGCTGCGGTTCACCGAGCTGTTCGGCGAGATCCTCTACAACGTCTACGGATCCACCGAGGTGTCCTGGGCGACCATCGCCGATCCCGGCGATCTGCGGGTCTCGCCCACCACGGCGGGCAGGCCGCCGCTCGGCACGAAAATCGCCGTGCTGGGCCCGGATGCGCGGCCGGTGCCGGTCGGCGCCACCGGGCGGCTGTTCGTCGGCAACCATATGCTCTTCGACGGCTACACCGATGCGGCGCCGCCGAGCGAGGCCGACGGCATGCTCGACACCGGCGACGTCGGCTATCTCGACGCCGCCGGGCGGCTGTTCGTGGCCGGGCGCGACGACGAGATGATCATCTCCGGCGGCGAGAACGTCTTCCCCCGGCCCGTCGAGGAGGCGCTGTCGCATCTGCCGCAGGTCAGCGAGGTGGCGGTGATCGGCGTCCCGGATCGCGAATTCGGCCAGCGCCTGGCGGCCTTCGTGGTCAAGCGCCACGATTCGGGCCTGGACCCCGACATGATCCGCACCTACATCCGCCACCGCCTGGGCCGCTTCTCGGTCCCCCGCGACGTCCACTTCATCGACGCCCTCCCCCGCAATGCCACGGGAAAAATCATGAAGCGCACCCTCATCGGGTAGTTCCTCCCGGTCCGCTTACGGGGTGGGGGAGGCGACCAGGCCCAGCTCGGCGTCGGTGGCGAGCAGGGGGTGGTGGGGGAGGATGCGGACGGTGTAGCCGACCGCGCCGGACAAGGGGACCGGGGTGTCGACGATGAACACCTCGGCGCCGGAATCCGTTCCGGCGTGCGCCATCTCGACGGTGGTGACGTCGGACAGGTCGTCGTCCACCGAGACCCGGCCCAGCACGGCCTGCACGGATACGTCCGTGGGGGCCAGGCCGCCGAGGTCGATGCGGGCACGCAGCGACAGCCCGGCACCGATCACCGGGGTATCGGGCAGGCCCGCGCTGTCAACCTGAATCACCTTCACCTGCGGCCAGGCCGCCTCGACGCGACGGCGATATTCGGCCAGCTCCCGCGCACCGGCGAAATCGTCCTGTGCCACAGCGCCGTACGCGCCCGCGGCGGGCGTGTAGTAGTCCACGACATAGTCACGCACCATGCGCGAGGCGAGCACCTTCGGGCCCAGCGTCTGCAGCGTGTGGCGGACCATCTCCATCCAGCGCTCCGGCAGGCCGTCGGGGTCGCGGTCGTAGAAGCGCGGCAGCACAGCGCGTTCCAGCATCTCGTACAGCGCGCTCGCCTCGAGCTCGTCGCGGCGGTCGTCGTCGCGCACGCCGTCGGCGGTGGGAATGGCCCAGCCGTTCTCGCCGTCGTACATCTCGTCCCACCAGCCGTCGCGGATCGACAGGTTGAGCGAGCCGTTGAGCGCGGCCTTCATCCCCGAGGTGCCGCACGCCTCCAGCGGCCGCAGCGGATTGTTCAGCCACACATCGCATCCCCAGTACAGGTAGCGGGCCATCGACATGTCGTAGTCGGGCAGGAAGACGATGCGATGCCGCACGGCCGGATCGTCGGCGAACCGCACCACCTGCTGAATCAGCGCCTTACCGCCGTCGTCGGCCGGATGGCTCTTGCCCGCCACCACCAGCTGCAGCGGCCGGTCGGGGTCGAGCAGCAGCGCGCGCAACCGCTGCGGATCCCGCAGCATCAGGGTGAGCCGCTTGTAGGTCGGCACCCGGCGGGCGAAGCCGACGGTGAGCACGTTCGGGTCGAAAACCTCGTCCACCCAGGCCAATTCGGCCGGCGCGGCGCCGCGTTCCAGCCACGACGCCCGCACCCGGCGGCGCACCTCGGCAACGAGGATGCCGCGCAACACATTTCGGGTCGACCACAGCTCGCCGAGGTCGATATCGCGCAGCCGCTCCCAGCCCCGCGCCTCCTCCACCAGCTCCGGACCGACGAGCTCGCGGGCCTTGTCGATCCATTCCCGGGCCGCCCAGGTCGGCGCGTGCACGCCGTTGGTGACCGCGCCGATCGGCACCTCGGCCGCATCGAATCCGGGCCACAGCGGCGCGAACATGGACCGGCTGACCTCGCCGTGCAGCCGCGACACCCCGTTGGCGCGCTGGGCCATCCGCAATCCGAGGTGCGCCATGTTGAACACCGACGGGTCGGCCTCGCGGCCCAGCGCCACGATTCGATCCACGGAAACCCCTGGCAGCAGCGGAGATTCGCGCTCGCCGTGGGCGCCGCCGAAATACCGGCGCACCAACGCACCGGCGAACCGGTCGATCCCCGCGGGCACCGGGGTGTGCGTGGTGAACACGGTTCCGGCGCGGACCGCGGCCAGGGCGGCGTCGAAATCCAGTCCGGCGGCCATGAATTCACGAATGCGCTCGATGCCGAGGAATCCGGCGTGGCCCTCGTTCATATGGAACACATCCGGATCGGGCAGTCCGTGCGCCCGGGTGTAGGCGCGCACCGCGCGCACCCCGCCGATGCCCGCGAGGATCTCCTGTTTGATCCGGTGATCCTGGTCCCCGCCGTAGAGCCGGTCCGTCACCGACCGTAGTTCGGGATCGTTGTCGGCGATGTCGGAATCCAACAGCAGCAACGGAATCCGGCCGACCTGTGCGATCCACACCCGCGCCCGCAGCACGCGCCCCTCGGGCATGGGCAGGTGCAGCAGCACCGGCGCCCCGGCCCGCGCGTCTCCCGTGCCGGTCGGGTCGGTGAGCAGGCGCAGCGGCAAGCCCTGCGGGTCGAGTTGCGGGTAGCGCTCGGACTGCCACCCGTCGGCGGTCAGCGACTGCCGGAAGTATCCGGAGCGGTACAGCAGTCCCACGCCGATGAGCGGCAGGCCCAGATCGGAGGCGGACTTCAGATGATCCCCGGCCAGGATCCCGAGGCCGCCCGAATAGTTGGGCAGCACCTCGGTGACGCCGAACTCCATCGAGAAGTAGGCGATGGCCGTCGGCAGCGCCGCGCCCCGATCCCCGCCGGACTGCTTCTGGAACCAGCGCGGCCGGGTCAGGTAGTCCCGCAGGTCGGCCGCCGCGGCATCGACCGCGCCGACATAGGCATCGTCCGCGGCCAGCTCGTCGAGCCGGACCGCGGGCACCTCCCCCAGCATCCGCACCGGATCGCGCCCGACCTCGAGCCAGAGCGCCCGATCCAGCTCGGCGAACAGGTCCTGGGTGGGCGCATGCCACGACCACCGCAGATTCGTCGCCAGCTCGGCGAGCGCGGCCAGCCGATCGGGCAGATGGGCACGGACCGTGAACCGACGAAGTGCCTTCACCGGATCGACCATACAGGGCGCCGCATCGCGCGGTCGCGGCCGCGTGACGACGGAAATACCCTCGTGACCAGCCCGTCGGCAGTACGCGCGCGGCGCGGGCTTCCCCGGCGGCGGGTATCCGGTTCAGCCGGTGGGCGTCAGATTCCGCGCGAGGAGCGACTCCAGCTCCCGCCAGTGACGCTCGGATGCCTCCTCGTTGTATGCGGCCGTGTCGACCTGGGTGAACCCGTGGTGGGCGCCCGGGTAGACCTCGCAGCGATGGCGAATACCGGCGTCCGACAGCGCCTGCTCGAAGCGCTCGATCTGCTCCGGCGGCAGCGACGGATCCGCGTCGGCATGGCCGAAATACAGTTCCCCCGTGACGTTTCCGACGACCAGGTGGGGGCTGTCGGGTCCGTCGGTGACCAGGCCGCCGGCGTGGAATCCGGCGGCGGCCGCGATGAGTTCGGGGAATCCTGCGGCGGTGCGCAGCGCCAGTCGCGCGCCCATGCAGTAGCCGGTGGTGCCCATCGGCCCGTCGGCGGTCCGCTCGTGGGCCGTCAGCCAGGCCAGGTAGGCGTCGGCATCGCGGAGCACGAGGTCGGGGGTCAGTTCGTGGATCATCGGCAGCAGTTGCTGGAACAGTTCCGGCCGCTGCGCCGGGTCGATGAAGTCCGGCAGTTCGACCACGGGCGCGCGTCCGTGCCGGTAGAGCACGTTGGGGGCCAGCACCGTGTATCCCCGCGCGGCCAGCCGGTCGGCCATCGCCCGCAGGCTGGGCCGCAGCCCGAAGGCGTCCATGTAGAGCAGCACTCCCGGATGCGGCGCGCCGTCGTCCGGAGACGACACGTAGGCGTCCGCGATTCCGTCCGGTGTCGTGATGTCCACCGAAAGGCCTTGTACGGCAGTCAAGGGTGAAACCTCCTCCAGCGTCGCTACCTCCGCCGACCCAACGGAGAGAGCCTCCGCTTCGGCATCGCCAGCCTTCCATATCCGGCCGGTTGCGCGCATGCGGCATCGGCGAACTGTCGCGCGGGCGGGCGGCGGCACCGGTCCGGCAATCGGGTGGCGACGCGGGAACTACCGGTACGGTTGATCTCGTGACCGGTCGCATCGCCATCGATGACACCGCCCCGTCCATACCCGGTGGCCGCCCGGCCAAAGCCGTGGTGGGCGAGGTCTTCCCGGTCCGGGCCGTGGTGTGGCGGGAGGGCCACGACGCGGTGGGCGCGACGCTGGCCGTGCGGTCCCCCGCCGCCCGCACCCAGCGGATCCGGATGTCGCCCGAATTCGAACCCGATGTGTTCAACGCCGTGTTCACCCCGAGCGAGCCGGGCCTGTGGACCTACCGCATCGAGGGCTGGAGCGATCCCATCGCCACCTGGCGGGCCGCGCTGGAGGCGAAGCTGGCGGTCGGGCAGAGCGCCGCCGATCTCGCCAACGATCTCGAGATCGGCGCGCGGCTGCTGGACCGGGCGGCGCAGCAGGTGCCGAAGAAGCAGTGGGAGCGGCTGCGCGCGGCGGCGGCCGCACTGCGCGCCGAGGGACAGCTGCCCGCGCGGGTCGCCCCCGCGTTCAGCGCCGAGGTCGGCGAGATCCTGCGCGGCACCCCGCTGCGCGACCTGGTGACCCGCGGCCCGCAGCACACGGTGCTCGTGGAACGCCGGCGCGCGCTGTACGGCGCGTGGTACGAGTTCTTCCCCCGGTCCACCGGCGGCTGGGACGCCGACGGGAACCCGGTGCACGGCACCTTCGCCACGGCCGCCGAGGAGCTGCCGCGCATCGCCGCCATGGGCTTCGACGTGGCGTACCTGCCGCCCGTCCACCCCATCGGCCGGGTGAATCGCAAGGGCCGCAACAACTCTCTGACCGCCGAACCCGACGATGTCGGGTCGCCGTGGGCGATCGGCTCCGTGGAGGGCGGCCACGACAGTATCCATCCGCTGCTGGGCACCGAGGACGATTTCGTCGAATTCGTCGGTACCGCACGGCAACTCGGTATGGAGGTGGCACTGGACCTGGCGCTGCAGTGCGCGCCCGATCATCCGTGGGTGCGTGAGCATCCCGAATGGTTCACCACCCTGCCGGACGGCACCATCGCCTTCGCCGAGAACCCGCCCAAGAAGTATCAGGACATCTACCCCCTCGACTTCGACAACGATCCGGACGGGCTGTACGCCGAGGTGCTGCGGGTGGTGCGGCACTGGATCGCGCTGGGCGTCAAGATCTTTCGCGTCGACAACCCGCACACCAAACCGGCCGACTTCTGGGAGTGGCTGATCGCGCAGGTGCGCCGCACCGATCCGGACGTGATCTTCCTGTCCGAGGCGTTCACCCGGCCCGCCCGGTTGTACGGGCTGGCGCGGCGCGGATTCGGGCAGTCCTACACGTATTTCACCTGGCGCACAGGCAAACACGAGCTCGCCGAATTCGGCCGGGAGCTGGCCGCCAAGGCAGACGAGGCGCGGCCGAACCTGTTCGTGAACACCCCCGACATCCTGCACGAGAGCCTGCAGCACGGCGGGCCGGGCATGTTCGCGATCCGCGCGGTGCTGGCGGCGACGCTGGCGCCGACGTGGGGGGTGTACTCCGGCTTCGAGCTGTTCGAGCATCAGGCGGTGCGACCGGGCAGCGAGGAGTATCTGGACTCGGAGAAGTTCCAGCTGCGGCAGCGGCCGTTCGCCGCGGCCGCCGCGCGCGGGGAGTCGCTGGAGCCGTGGCTGACCCGGCTCAACGAGATCCGCCGCACGCATCCCGCGCTGCAGCAGTTGCGCTGCATCGCCTTCCACCACGTCGACAACGACGCACTGCTGGCGTACTCGAAGGTCGACCCCGCGACCGGCGACGCGGTGCTGATCGTGGTGAACCTCGATCCCTTCGGCGCCGAGGACGGCATGATCTCGCTGGACATGCCCGCGATCGGACGCGAATGGCACGATCATCCGGTGGTCGTCGACGAGGTCACCGGCGAGGAATACCACTGGGGGCAGACGAATTACGTGCGCCTGGACCCGGTGCGCGCGGTCGCGCACATCCTGGCGCTGCCGCCCGTATCCGCCGCCGCGCGAACGGAATTGGCGTACCGGCGGTCGCTGCGATGAACCGCCGCGACCTGATGCTGCTCGCCGCGGGCACGCATCCCGACCCGCACACGGTGCTCGGCGCGCACCCGCATCCCGACGGCATGGTGATCAGGGCCCTGCGCCCGCACGCGGATTCGGTCGCGGCCCGCATCGGCGACACCGACTATCCGCTCGCGCACGTCGAGCACGGCGTCTTCGAGGGCGTGGTGCCGTTCATCGAGGTCTGGGACTACCGGCTGCTGGTGTCCTATCCCGGCGGCCAGACCGTGCTCGTCGCCGACGGCTACCGATTCCTGCCGACGGTCGGCGAACTCGACCTGCATCTGATCGGCGAGGGACGCCACGAGCGGCTGTGGGAGGTGCTGGGCGCGCACCCCCGCCGCTACACCACGCTCGACGGCGAGGTGACGGGGACGTCGTTCGCGGTGTGGGCGCCCAATGCCCGCGGGGTCGCGGTGATCGGCGACTTCGACGCCTGGAGCGGAACCAGCGCGCCCATGCGGACGCTGGGCGGATCCGGGGTGTGGGAGCTGTTCGTGCCCGGGATCGAGCCGGGCGCGCTGTACAAATTCCGGGTGCACGGCGCCGACGGGCGCACCGTCGATCACGCCGATCCGTTCGCCTTCGCCACGGAGGTGCCGCCCGCCACGGCGTCGGTGGTCACCGAGAGCGCCTACACCTGGCACGACGACGACTGGCTGGCCGCGCGCGCCCGCACCGATCCGGCCCGGGCGCCGATGAGCGTCTACGAGGTGCATCTCGGCTCCTGGCGCTCGGGCCTCGGCTATCGCGAGCTGGCCGAGCAGCTGGCCGAATACGTTCTGGCACAGGGCTATACCCATGTGGAACTGCTGCCGATCGCCGAGCATCCCTTCGGCGGCTCCTGGGGGTATCAGGTCACCTCGTATTACGCGCCGACGGCCCGCTTCGGCACCCCGGACGATTTCCGCGCCTTCGTCGACCACCTGCACGGCGTGGGCATCGGCATCATCCTGGACTGGGTTCCGGCGCACTTCCCGCGCGACGAATGGGCCCTGGCCCGCTTCGACGGCACGCCCCTGTACGAGCACGCCGACCCCCGCCGGGGCGAGCAATTGGACTGGGGCACCTATGTTTTCGACTTCGGCCGGTACGAGGTGCGCAACTTCCTGGTCGCCAATGCGCGCTACTGGATCGAGGAGTTCCACATCGACGGGCTGCGGGTCGACGCCGTGGCATCGATGCTGTATCTGGACTACTCGCGGCCCGAGGGCGGCTGGGAGCCCAATATTCACGGCGGTCGCGAGAATCTGGAGGCCGTGGCGTTCCTGCAGGAGATGAACGCCACCGTGCACAGGCACCACCCGGGCGTGATCACCGTCGCCGAGGAATCCACCACCTGGCCCGGCGTCACGCGCTCGACCGATGTCGGCGGTCTGGGCTTCACGATGAAGTGGAACATGGGCTGGATGCACGACACGCTCGGCTATCTCGGCCGCGATCAGATCCATCGCAGCTGGCACCACAACGAGCTGACGTTCTCGGCGGTGTACGCGTGGAGCGAGAACTATGTGCTCCCGATCAGCCACGACGAGGTGGTGCACGGCAAGGGCACGCTGTGGACGCGGATGCCCGGCGACGACTGGGCCAAGGCATGCGGGGTGCGGGCCCTGCTGGCCTACATGTGGGCGCATCCGGGTAAGCAGCTGCTGTTCATGGGGCAGGACTTCGGTCAGTTCCGGGAGTGGTCGCACGACCGCGGGCTGGACTGGCACGAGCTGGACAACCCGCTGCACAACGGCATTCGACTGCTCGTGCGCGACCTCAACGCCGCCTACCGCGCGCATCCGGCGCTGTGGACGCACGACACCTCGCCCGGCGGCTACGCCTGGATCGACGCCGACGACCGCGACAACAACGTGATCGCGTTCCTGCGCTACGGATCCGACGGTTCGACCGTCGCCTGCGTCTACAACTTCTCCGGCACCCAGCACCGAGACCACCGCATCGGCCTCCCGTCCCCCGGCCCCTGGCGCGAAATCCTCAACACCGACGCAACCACCTACGGCGGCACCGGCACCGGCAACCTCGGCAGCGTGCAGGCAACCGAAAAGCCCTGGCACGAAAGGCCATACTCAGCGACGGTAACCCTGGCCCCCAACAGCGCAGTATGGCTGACCCAGGACTAGATTCCGGCCAAAAGCACACCGGAACAAAGTGCGTGCAAAGCCGTCAGTGGGAGACGTGTCAGAAGGTCCAGGGGGTCGGTAGTTCAGGGACCAGGCAGTTGTAGGTGTGCTCCACGGATATCGGCTGGCCGCGCAGGGTGCCTTGGGCGCGCAGTGTGACCGGGTGGTATCGGAAGCAGCGGACGCCCGGATCTTCCTCGGGTAGGGCGAGATCGGCGGTGAGCAGGTAGTCGCAGGCAGCGGCGGGGGTCGGGTGGGAGCCGCCGATCGGATCGCAGGTCAGCTCGGCGGTACGGGTGGGACTGTCGGAATCCTCCCGCGTGAACGAGAGATGCGTCGACGCGTCCCCGGCCGCCGCACCCCCCGGCACCAGCATCATCACCGCCACCGCCCCCATCGCAACCCGAGCACCCATCACCAGCCGGGCACGCGGTACTAGCCGGGCACCCATTACCAGCCGGGCACGTAACACTAACCAGGCACCCATCACCAGCCAGGCACTCACCCCCAGCCGGGCACACGGCACTTGCCGTGCACCCCATACTGGCCCGGCAGGTTTCATGTGCCGTGCACCCATTACTGGCCGGGCACGTGACACTAACCAGACACCCACCGTTAGTCGGGCACGTGTTACCAGCCGGGCGCATGCTACTGCCATGGGCGCGATCGGCCGCCTTCCCCCGGCCCGGTTTGCTTGGTTCGCACTGTATTTCGTCGTGCGGGCCGGGCTCGTTTTCGGTCAGTACAGCGCGGTGGCCAGCTTGCGGCGGGCGGCGACCACCGCCGGGTCTCCCGTATCGAACAGCTCGAACAGCTCGACCAGGCGGGTGCGGACGCGATTGCGGTCGTCACCGGCGGTGCGCTTGACCAGATCGATCAGCCGGGTGAACGCGGCCTCGGGCTGCTGGTTGAACAGCTCCATATCGGCGGCGGCGAAGGCCGCGTCGATATCGGCCGGGTCGGCGTCGGCGCGGGCGATGGCGTCGGCGGGCAGGCCCTGCGCGCGGGAGTAGAACCGCAGCTGGCGCAGCGCGGCCTTGGCCTCGGCATTGGCCGGCTCCTCCGCCAGGATCTTCTCGTACGCCGCCTCGGCACCGGCGACGTCGCCGCGCTCGATCGCCTCCTCGGCGGCGGTGAACCGCGGATCCTCCGGCGCGGCGGCCTCGGGGGCCTCCGCACCCTCGGCGCCGGGGAGCTTGCCGCGCACCGCGTCGATGACGGCCGCGATCCACTGCTTCACCTGCGGTTCGGGCTGGCTGCCCTGGAAATCGGCGAGCGGCTGGCCCGCGGCCACCGCGATCACGGTCGGGATGCCCTGCACCCCGAGCGCCTGCGCGATGCGCATATTCGGCTCGGCCTCGACGGTGGCCAGATCCCAGCTGCCATCGCCCTCGGCAACGAGCTTCTCGAACAGCTTCACCAGATCCACGCTGCCCGGGCTGCGCTGCGAGTACAGGACGATGACCACCGGCACCTGCATCGAGCGGCGCAGCACCCGGGTCTCGAAATCGGCCTCGGAGACCGCGTGACCGGTCGGCGTGTCCGTGGCGGCCGGCTGTTTCAGAGCGGACAGATCCACCGCACCGGACATGGCAGCGGCGACGGCGGGCGAAGGACGACGTGCAGCAGGTCGAGTCACGGTTTCCAGTTTGTCACGAACGTGCGGCGGAGGGTGCGGCGGCCGCGCTGAGCTCGCCCAGCTGGCCGGAACGGATCGCCCAGCGCTCGAACCAGGCCGAGGTGAACGGGACCACCGAGGACAGCAGCCCGAGCGCCAGGGTCTTCCCCGGCCACTCGAACTCCCGGAACGCCAGCAGCACATTCAGCACGAACAGCAGGAACAGGATGCCGTGCAGCATCCCGAACACCATCACCGGCCAGGTGATCGGCTCCGGCAGCCGCTTGAGCACCGATCCGGTCAGCAGCAGCGCCCACGACACCGCCTCCAGCGTGCCGAAAAGTCGCACCCGCTTGGCCACGGTGCTCACATCGAAGAATTCGCCCATGGGTCTATTGTGCCTGCCGCCCACGCCTCTACGACAGCGGGTAGTTGGTGTGGCATGCGCCACATCCCGCTCCCGCACGGGAGTGTGGCCGCGGCGCGTCAGACGCGGATGATCAGGGCGTCGCCTTGGCCGCCGCCGCCGCACAGGGCGGCGGCACCGATACCTCCGCCGCGGCGCTTCAGTTCCAGGGCGAGGTGCAGCAGGATGCGGGCGCCGGACATGCCCAAGGGGTGGCCGATGGCGATCGCGCCGCCGTTGACGTTCACCTTCTCCGGGTCGATGCCGAGCTTGCGGGTGGAGGCGATCCCGACCGCGGCGAACGCCTCGTTGATCTCGACCAGGTCCAGATCGGCGGGCGAGATGCCCTCGCGCGCACAGGCTTTGGCGATGGCATTGGCGGGCTGCTCCTGCAGCGTGGAGTCCGGACCGGCCACCACGCCCGCAGCGCCGATCTCCGCGATCCAGCTCAGCCCCAACTCCTGCGCCTTGGCCTTGCTCATCACGACCACCGCGGCGGCGCCGTCGGAGATCTGCGAGGCGGATCCGGCGGTGATGGTGCCGTCCTTGCGGAAGGCGGGGCGCAGCTTGCCCAGCGATTCGACGGTGGTGTCGGCGCGGATGCCCTCGTCCTCGGTCACCAGGATCGGGTCGCCCTTGCGCTGCGGCACCGCCACCGGCACCACCTCGTCGGCGAACAACCCGTTCTTCCAGGCGGCCGCGGCCCTCTGATGCGAGGCGGCGGCGAACGCGTCCTGATCCGCACGGCTGATGTGGTCGGAATCGTTGCGCGTCTCGGTCAGCGCGCCCATCGCCTGATCGGTGAAGATGTCGTGCAGGCCGTCGAAGGCCATGTGATCGCGCAGGGTCACATCGCCGTACTTGAAGCCCTCGCGACTCTTCTCCAGCAGATGCGGCGCCCGCGTCATCGACTCCTGGCCACCGGCCACCACGATCTCGTACTCACCGGCGCGAATCAGCTGGTCCGCCAAGGCGATTGCGTTGATACCGGACAAACACACCTTGTTCAGCGTCAGCGCCGGAACGTCCATCGGGATGCCGCCCGCCACCGCGGCCTGCCGGGCCGGGATCTGCCCCGCACCGGCGGTCAGCACCTGGCCCATGATGACGTAGTCGACCTGCTCGGGCCGCACCCCGCTCTTGTCCAGCGCGGCCTTGATGGCGAAACCGCCCAGGTCCGAGCCGCTGAAGTCCTTCAGCCCACCCAGTAGCCGGCCGACCGGGGTCCGCGCGCCGGAGACGATGACAGAGGTGGTGGTCACGGTATGCCTCGCTTCGTGATCGGTGAACGCTGTACTCAACGGTAACCGGTGCCGTCTCGGCGGGCCCGTGCAGGTGCGCGCTACCGTTCGAAGGGTGAGCACTGCCGAAACGTCCGCATTCATTCCCGCCGACTACGTGATCGCCGTCGACCATGTCGGCATCGCCGTCCCCGACCTCGACGCCGCCGTCGCCTGGTACTCCGAAAACCTCGGAATGGTCGAAACCCACCGCGAGGTGAACGAGTCCCAGGGCGTGCACGAGGCCATGCTGTCGCTGCCCGCCGCCGGCGACGATTCGACTGCTCTGCAGTTGCTGGCGCCGGTGAACGACGCATCCACCATCGCCAAGTTCATCGATCGCAACGGTCCGGGTCTCCAGCAACTGGCCTACCGCGTCACCGATCTCGATGCCGTGGTTACCTTTCTGCGTGGCCGGGGCCTGCGTTTGCTGTACGACACCCCTCGCACCGGAACCGCCGATTCGCGCATCAACTTCGTACACCCGAAGGATGCTGGCGGTGTGCTCATCGAACTCGTCGAGCCAGCCGCGAATCCTACTCACTAGTACCGCAATCCGGCCGCGGAAACTTGTCGTAACGACATTCGCGGTCGGGTCACCATGGTGGCACGCCAGGCTGTAGTTTGTGGGGCATGTCGTCCACTGAGCCCGATCGCAATCGCTTCGTCGCGTTGCCGTTTACCGTGGTCCGTAAGGGCTACGACCGCGATGAGGTGCGCAATTATTTCGACCGATTTGACGCCGAACTAAGGGTCACCGCAACAGATCGCGACGCCGCCGCAGCCCAGGCAAGAAACCTGGCCGCCCAGCTGGAGGACGCACGCGACGAAATCGACGAACTTCGCAAGGAAGTCGACCGACTGTCGGTGCCGCCGACCACCGCCGAGGGCATGAGCGATCGCATCTCGCGCATGCTGCGCCTGGCCTCCGACGAGGCCTCCGAGGTCCGCGCCCAGGCGCAGGCCGAGGCCGCCGAGATGATCTCGATCGCGGAGCAGCAGGCCACGGAGATGCGCGGCAAGTACGAGTCGCTGCTGTCCGAGACCAAGGAGAAGCGGGAGGCGCTCGAGGTCGAGTTCGAGCAGACGCTCTCCAATGCGCGGGGCGAATCCACCAAGATCGTGGAGGCCGCCCAGGCCGAGGCCGAGCGCATCACCAAGGAGGCGGAGGCCAAGCGCAAGGCCACGCAGCAGGACTTCGAGGTCACCATGGCCGAGCGGCGCACCAAGCTCACGCGCGCCATGGAGGAGCTGGAGGCGTCCAGCCGCTCCGAGGCCGCCCAGCGCATCAAGGACGCCACCGACGAGGCCAACCGCCTGGTCACCTCCGCCACCCAGCAGGCCGATCGCAAGATCGCGCACGCCAAGGAGCTGGCCGAGGAGATGCGCGTGCTGCGCGGCCGAGTTCTGGCCCAGCTCTTGGGAATTCGCGGTCAGCTCGATTCGGTTCCGGCCATGCTCGCCGCGGTCAACCGCGAGAGCGAGCTGCTCGACGGCGCCCCGGAGCAGCGTTCGCTGCAGGGCAAACAGTCCGGCTCGGGACGCCAGAAGGCGATCCCCGAGGTGAAAGCCGAGGACGAAGAGATCGTCGACGACGAGCGCGAGAACGCGGACGTCTCGAGCTAGCGCCGATCCTGCCGGGCGACACAACCATCCACCGTCCGAAGGCCGCCCCCGCCCCGGGGGCGGCCTTGCTTATTTATACCGCTCAGGACCACCGGCGGGTGATGGTGCCGGTGCGTCTGCCCATACAACAGCCGGTGTGGCAGTGACCGCGGTAGTACTAGCCGCCGTACTACTTCCAGGCGA
>NZ_JARWQD010000236.1 GCF_029869545.1 Nocardia wallacei
GCTCGACGGACCGGCGCCGGTGGAGCGGGCGCGGGTCTTCGTGGTCCGGGCCGCCCCCCCCCCCGGGGGGGGGCGGCGGCGGGGGGGGGGGGTAGGGGGGGGGGGCGGGGGGGGGGGGGGGGGGGGGGGGGTGGGGGGGGGCGGGGCGGCGCGGGGCGCGCGGGGCGGGCCGGGCGGCGGCGGCTGGCGGTCTTCGGCGCGGGCGCCGGGCTGGTGGATGCGGATCTGGTGAACGTCGATGTGGAGCTGATGAGTACCGAATCCGGCGGGCCGCCCGCGGCGCCGCCGGACGAACCGCTACCGGGCGGCGGGCCGATGTTCCGGGTGGGCAGCGAGCTGGAACAGCTTGCGGTGCTGGTGGTCCGGTTGGAGATGGCGGCGGCATACCTACGCCTGCTGGGCTGCGGCCCGGCCACCGACCGTCCGGAGCGGTACGACGGGGGACGCTACTAGTGCACGAACTCGTTGGTGCGTTGCGTTCCTACGCCTGGGGCTCACGCACCGCACTCGCTCAGCTGTGCGGCCGACCGGTCCCCTCCGCACATCCCGAGGCCGAACTGTGGTTCGGCGCCCATCCCGCCGACCCCGCACAGGTCAGCATCGACGGTCACCGCACGTCGCTGCTCGAGGTCGTGGCCGCCGATCCGCACCGCGAATTGGGCGCGGTCGCACCGGTTTTCGGCGGACGGCTGCCGTTCCTGCTGAAGATCCTGGCCGCCGAGGAGCCGCTGTCGCTGCAGGCGCATCCCAGTACCGAACAGGCGCGTGGCGGATTCGAGCGGGAGAATCAGGCCCGGGTGCCGCTGGATTCGCCGATGCGCAACTACCGCGACGACAGCCACAAGCCCGAACTGGTGGTCGCGCTGGAACGGTTCGAGGCGCTGGCCGGGTTCCGCGACCCGCACCGCACCGTCGCGCTGCTGCGCGCACTGGCCGTACCGGAGTTGGATCGGTACGCCGATCTGCTTGCCGCGCAACCGGATTCCGATGGCCTGCGCACCCTGTTCACGACCTGGATCACGCTGCCGCAGGCGATGCTCGCCGGACTGCTGCCCAAGGTGCTCGACGGCTGCGTCCGGTATCTGTCCGACAAGGACGGCCCGGATACCGACGGCTCCGGCGAAACCCCGTCCGCGGGCAAGGAATTCGCGGCCGAGGCGCGCACGACGCTGGAGCTGGCCGAGGCCTATCCGGGCGATGCGGGGGTGCTGGCCGCCCTGCTGCTGAACCGGCTGACGCTGCAGCCGGGCGAGGGGTTGTTCCTCGCGGCGGGCAACCTGCACGCCTACCTGCGCGGTGTCGGGGTCGAGATCATGGCCAACTCCGACAATGTGCTGCGCGGCGGCCTGACCCCCAAGCACGTCGACGTCCCGGAACTGCTGCGGGTGCTGGACTTCGAGCCGCTGGACGTGCCGCTCATCGAGGCGGAGCCGGTCGGGGACGGCTCGTACCGCTACCGCGCCCCCGCGGCGGAGTTCGCGCTGCGGCGTTTCGATCTGGCGGCCGGGGCCGAGCCGGTATCCGTGCCGCGCACCGGGCCGGGCATCATCCTGTGCACCGCCGGCACCGTGCGGCTGCTGCAGGGCGCCGCGGAACTGCGGATCACGCCGGGCAACGCGGCCTGGATCTCGGCCGCGGACGCGAATATCCGCGCCCAGGCAGTCGACGGCGCCGCGCAACTGTTCTGCGCCTGCGTCGGCGACGCGTGAACGGCCCGGCGGTGTACTACGGTCGTTCCGACGACAGCGGTATGTTATTCCGGCATATCCGGCACGGCGGCGGTCTCCGGCGTGCGATGAGGACGAAAGGACCGATGCGGCACCATGTCTGCGGGTGGCGGTAAGAAGGCGATTCTCGCGGCGTTGACCGCGAATGCCGGAATCGCGGTGGCGAAGTTCATCGGCGCGGCGATCACGGGTTCGGCGTCGATGCTGGCCGAGGGCGTGCACTCGGTGGCCGACACCGGTAACCAGGGGCTGCTGCTGCTCGGGCAGAAGCGGGCCCAGCAGGAGGCCGACGAGCTGCACCCGTTCGGGTACGGGCGCAACCGGTACTTCTATTCGTTCGTGGTGGCGCTGGTGCTGTTCACCCTCGGCGCCATGTTCTCGGTGTACGAGGGCATCCACAAGATCCAGCATCCGGAGGAGCTGACCTCGCCGTTGGTGGCGGTCACGATCCTGGTGGTCGCGATCGGGCTCGAGACCTACAGCTTCATCACCGCGATGCGCGAGTCGCAGCCGCTGCGCGCCGGGGCGAGCTGGTGGCGGTTCATCCGCAATTCCCGCAATCCGGAGCTGCCGGTGGTGCTGCTCGAGGACACCGGGGCGCTGGTCGGCCTGGTGCTCGCGCTCGCGGCGGTCCTGCTCACGATGGTGACCGGCGATCCGATCTGGGACGGCATCGGCACCCTCGGGATCGGCGTGCTGCTGGGCACCATCGCCATCGTGCTCATCGTGGAGATGAAGAGCCTGCTCATCGGCGAGGGCGCCACCCCGGACCAGGACGACAAGATCCGCGCGGGCCTGGTCGACGGAACCCGCATCGATCGCGTGATCCACCTGCGCACCCAGTACCTGGGCCCGGACGAACTCCTGGTCGCCGCGAAGGTATCGATCGTGCCCGGCTTGGAGATCACCGATATCGCCGCGGCCATCGACGAGGCCGAGGCCCGGATCCGCGCGGAGGTCCCCATCGCCCGCGTCATGTACATCGAGCCCGACCTGTACCGCACCCAACCGGTCCAGGGCAGCTAGGCGATCTTCCCGCACTCTTTATCCGTTCCCGCCCCCCCGACAGGGGGCGGGTAGGGGGGGGGGGGCGGGGGGGGGGGGGGGGGGTTTGGGGGTTAGGAGGGGGGGGGGGGGGGCCCGGGGGGGGGGGGGGGGGG